>NZ_JBMDIS010000094.1:0-24224 GCF_057808775.1 Pseudomonas sp. FG86
GCAGCCCCGGCAGGAACACTGCAGTCCTTCAGGCACAACTCAGTGTCTGTTTTTGGGGCCGCTTCGCAGCCCGACGCGGGGCAAGCCCGCTCGCCACAAATGTGCTCTCCTTCCCCTATGACCGCTCATCGCAAACACCCCTCAACCTGTCAACTTTGACAGTAGCCACCATCGCCTTATCGCGTTTCTATTGCCTCAGGCACTGCGCAACAAGATGCAGGATGTGAAGTGATGAAGCCATTTACAGGCAGAGTCAAAGCTTATAACCAGCGGACCGGCAAGGGCTCTATTGCGCCGGATGAAGGCGGGGACGACGTGTCAGTAGATCGGCGCGGCTCGGGTGGACACAGGCTTTCGAAGGGTCAGAAAGTCTCGTTCCTGATGATCCATCGACCGGATGGCATCTATGCCTATGACGTAAAACTGATCTGACGACACCTGTGCAGGTCCTTAATTGAAGTGTTCGGAGAACGGCTATGGCTACAGGTATTGTGAAGTGGTTTAACGGGGAGAAGGGGTTTGGCTTCATCACTCCCGACGACGGCAGTGCGGATCTTTTTGTCCACTTTTCGGCAATTCAGACTGATGGTTACAAAAGCCTTGAGGAGAATCAAAAAGTCGAGTTCGACATCACTCAAGGCCCAAAGGGCTCGCAGGCTGCCAACGTCCGTGTCCTAAGAGCTTGATGATCGTTCCTGCAGGTTGCTGCAGGAACGATCAGCCATCAGGCCATCAAGTGCTCGCTGTCCTCCAGCACTCTGCCAGCCAGCAGCTTTGCCAGCCCGATCAACTGAGCAACGCCCAGCGCACCTTCGCGTTTTGCCCCGCCCAATTCAATGACCCCGGCATATCCCAGGTGGCAACGGATGGATGCACCTCCGATAGGTGGGAGGGGGCTTGCCCCCGATAGCGGCGCATCAGTCACCTGTTCTTGGCCTGACACACTGCAATCGGGGGCAAAGCCCCCTCCCACATTTGAACGGTGTATATCCGGTAGAACTCGGGCGCCTGTAGCGATCCATACCCTCAAAAGCAAAGTTGGAAGGGTTCTTGCAATACCGCCTTCAAGTCGCCAACTGGCGTCAAAAGTTTGCTTTAAGGGATACGGGGAATACCGGTGGTAGATCGCTCTCAAATGCTCAGCACGGCCCGTGGCACCCTGACTGATTTGTCACGGGGCAACCTGGGTGTGCCGTTGTTGTTGCTGGTGATGCTGGCAATGATGATGTTGCCGATGCCGCCGTTCCTGCTCGATGTGTTCTTCACCTTCAACATCGCTTTGTCCGTCGTCGTCCTGTTGGTCTGCGTGTATGCCCTGCGGCCGCTGGATTTCGCGGTGTTCCCGACGATCCTGCTGATTGCGACCCTGCTGCGGCTGGCGCTGAACGTGGCCTCCACGCGGGTGGTGATGCTCCACGGCCAGGACGGCCACGCTGCCGCAGGCAAGGTGATCCAGGCCTTCGGTGAGGTGGTGATCGGCGGTAACTACGTGGTCGGTATCGTGGTGTTCGCGATCCTGATGATCATCAACTTCGTGGTGGTGACCAAGGGGGCCGGGCGGATTTCCGAGGTGAGCGCGCGCTTTACCCTCGACGCCATGCCCGGCAAGCAAATGGCCATTGACGCCGACCTCAACGCTGGCCTGATCGATCAGAACCAGGCCAAGTCGCGCCGCCTGGAAGTGGCCCAGGAGGCCGAGTTCTATGGCTCCATGGACGGCGCCAGTAAGTTTGTACGCGGTGACGCCATCGCGGGCCTGTTGATTCTGTTCATCAACCTGATCGGCGGCATGGCGGTCGGGATCTTCCAGCACGGCATGACCTTCGGCGATGCCGGCAAGGTGTATGCCTTGCTGACCATCGGTGACGGTTTAGTGGCGCAATTGCCATCACTGTTGTTATCTACAGCTGCGGCGATCATGGTGACCCGTGCGTCGGGCTCCGAAGACATGGGCAAGCAGATCAGCCGGCAGATGTTTGCCTCGCCCAAGGCGCTGGCCGTGGCGGCGGGCATCATGGCGATCATGGGGCTCGTGCCCGGCATGCCCCATGTGTCGTTCCTCAGCATGGCGGCCATGGCTGCGGGTGGCGCCTACCTGTTCTGGAAAAAACAGAACACGATCAAGGTGAAGGCCCAGCAAGAGATCGCGCGCCAGCAGGAACTGCTGCCATCCCCGGCCCGTGCCCAGGAAACCAAGGAATTGGGCTGGGACGACGTGACCCCGATCGACATGATCGGCCTGGAAGTCGGCTACCGCCTGATTCCGCTGGTCGACCGCAACCAGGGTGGGCAATTGCTCGCGCGGATCAAGGGGGTGCGCAAGAAGCTGTCCCAGGACCTGGGCTTCCTGATGCCCACCGTACACATCCGTGACAACCTCGACCTGGCCCCCAGCGCCTACCGCCTGACCCTGATGGGCGTGATCCTCGCGGAAGCCGAGATCTACCCCGACCGCGAACTGGCGATCAACCCCGGCCAGGTGTTCGGCACGCTCAACGGCATTACCGCCAAAGATCCGGCTTTTGGCCTGGAAGCGGTGTGGATCGAAATCAGCCAGCGCAGCCAGGCGCAGTCGCTGGGTTACACCGTGGTGGACGCCAGCACCGTGGTCGCCACCCACCTCAACCAGATTCTGTACAAGCACTCACACGAGCTGATCGGCCACGAAGAAGTCCAGCAATTGATGGGGTTGCTCAGCAAAGCCTCGCCAAAACTGGCCGAAGAGCTGGTGCCGGGCGTGCTGTCGCTGTCGCAGCTGCTCAAAGTGCTGCAGGCGTTGCTCGCCGAACAGGTGCCGGTACGCGATATTCGCAGCATCGCCGAGGCTATCGCCAACAATGCCGCCAAGAGTCAAGATACTGCCGCGCTGGTGGCTGCGGTGCGTGTCGGATTGTCCCGCGCAATCGTGCAAAGCATTGTGGGGCTTGACTCCGAGCTGCCTGTGATCACCTTGGAACCAAGGTTGGAACAAATATTGCTCAATAGTATTCAGAAGGCCGGACTTGGCCAGGAAGAGGGTGTCCTGCTGGAGCCGAGCATGGCTGAAAAGCTGCAGCGTTCGTTGATCGACGCGGCGCAGCGCCAGGAAATGCAGGGCCAGCCGGTGATTCTGTTGGTAGCAGGCCCGGTCCGAGCGATGTTGTCGCGGTTTGGACGCCTGGCAGTACCGAATTTGCACGTATTGGCTTACCAGGAAATTCCTGACAATAAGCAAGTGACCATCGTCGCGACAGTTGGGCCCAACGGCTGAGGTAGTGGGTTATGCAAGTAAAGCGTTTTTTCGCCGCCGATATGCGTCAGGCCATGAAACTGGTCCGTGATGAGCTGGGCGCCGACGCTGCGATTATCGGTAACCGCCGTATTGCTGGCGGTGTCGAGCTGACGGCTGCCCTGGACTACACCCCTTCGGCGCTGGCCCCGCGCGTGCCGAACATGGAACTCGAAGACGAGCTGCGCAAGACCGCCTCGCGCATTGTGTCGGCCCAGGCTGAGCTGAGCATGCGGGGTGACAGCGATGCCACCACCAATCGCCAGTTGTTCGCCGGCTTGCCGCTGACCGCTGCCGAGCCGCTGGTCGAACCTACGTTCAAAGAACCGCCACGTCCTGCAGCGCCCGCGCCGGCTGCCGCAGTCGACCAGCGCGTGTTCGATTCGATGCGCTTTGAACTCAACGGCCTGCGTGAATTGCTGGAAGTGCAGTTGGGCTCGCTGGCCTGGACCCAGTTGCAAGGCAGCAAACCGCACCAGGCTAACCTCTGGCGTCGCCTGCAACGCATCGGCCTGTCTGGCCCGTTGTCCCGCGACCTGTTGGCGCTGACCACCGAAATCGAAGAACCTCGCCAGGCCTGGCGCATGTTGCTGGCCCACCTGGCGCGGATGATCGCCACCCCGGAAATCGAACCCCTGGAAGAGGGCGGTGTGATCGCCATGGTCGGCCCTGCCGGCATGGGCAAGACCACCACCCTGGCCAAGCTGGCGGCCCGTTATGTGCTCAAATACGGCGCTTCGAATATCGCGCTGGTGAGCATGGACAGCTACCGTATCGGCGCCCAGGAGCAACTCAAGACCCTGGGTCGCATCCTCAATGTGTCGGTGACCCACGTCGACCCAGGCCAGTCGCTGGCCAACGCGCTCGACCCGTTGCTGCGTAAACGCGTGGTGCTGATCGACACCGCGGGGCTGCAAGCCAGCGACCCGGCCTTGCGCCTGCAACTGGAAAGCCTGGCCGGGCGTGGCATCAAGTCTAAAAATTACCTGGTGCTTGCAACCACCAGCCAAAAACAAGTTCTTACCGCTGCGTACCATAGCTACAAGCGCTGCGGGCTGGCCGGCTGCATCCTGACTAAGCTTGATGAAACGGCGAGCCTGGGCGAGGTGTTGAGCCTGGCCATCAGTCATGAACTACCGGTCGCCTACCTGACCGACGGGCCGCGGATCCCGGATGACCTGCATCTGCCGCGCCGTCATCAGTTGGTCAGCCGTGCCGTCAGCGTGCAAATGCAAGAAGAGCCTAGCGAGGAAGCGATGGCCGACATGTTCGCTGACCTCTACCACAACCCGGCAAAACGGGTGGGTTGAGTCAGTATGAACACCGTGAAATGTATCTACATCGATGGTCTGCAAGCGATTCACGCGGCCAAGCCATGTAGCCTGCGTCTAAGCAAGACAAGGTAAAGAAATAAAATGGGCAGCATGCATCCCGTACAGGTGATCGCGGTGACCGGCGGCAAAGGTGGCGTCGGGAAAACTAACGTGTCAGTGAATTTGTCCCTGGCGCTGGCAGAGCTTGGCCGTCGCGTCATGCTGCTGGATGCTGACCTGGGGCTGGCGAATGTCGACGTTCTGCTGGGACTGACGCCCAAACACACCCTCGCCGATGTGATCGAGGGCCGCTGTGAGCTGCGTGATGTGCTGCTCCAGGGCCCCGGTGGGATCCGTATCGTACCGGCCGCCTCGGGCACCCAGAGCATGGTGCACCTGAGCCCGGCGCAGCATGCCGGTCTGATCCAGGCGTTCAGCGATATCGGCGACAACCTCGACGTGCTGGTGATCGACACCGCCGCCGGGATCGGCGAGTCGGTGGTCAGCTTCGTGCGCGCCGCGCAGGAAGTGTTGCTGGTGGTCTGCGATGAACCCACCTCGATCACCGACGCCTATGCCCTGATCAAACTGCTTAACCGCGACTACGGCATGAACCGCTTCCGCGTGCTGGCCAACATGGCCCAAAGCCCGCAGGAAGGCCGCAACCTGTTCGCCAAGTTGACCAAGGTCACGGATCGCTTTCTCGATGTCGCCCTACAATACGTCGGCGCAGTTCCCTATGACGAGTGTGTGCGCAAGGCTGTGCAAAAGCAGCGTGCAGTCTACGAAGCGTTCCCTCGTTCGAAATGCGCCTTGGCGTTCAAGGCTATTGCTCAGAAGGTCGATACTTGGCCGTTGCCCGCTAACCCTCGGGGGCATCTGGAGTTTTTCGTCGAGCGATTGGTGCATCAGACGAGCGCAGGACCCGTGCTATGACAGCGACCGGCTACAACGCCTACAAGAAGTCCGCCCGTGACAGTCAGGGTGAGTTGATCGAGCGTTACGCGCCTTTGGTCAAACGCATCGCCTATCACTTGCTGGCACGCCTCCCCGCCAGTGTCCAGGTCGAAGACCTGATCCAGGCCGGCATGATCGGCCTTCTCGAAGTGTCGACCAAATACGACGCGAGCAAGGGCGCGAGTTTCGAGACGTATGCGGGTATCCGTATCCGTGGCGCGATGCTCGATGAGGTGCGCAAAGGCGATTGGGCGCCGCGTTCGGTACACCGCAATACGCGCATGGTCAGTGACGCAATTCGGTCAATTGAAGCAAAAACCGGTCGCGACGCTAAAGATCATGAAGTTGCGGCCGAACTCCAATTGAGTCTCGACGATTATTACGGGATTTTGAACGATACCTTGGGCAGCCGCCTGTTCAGTTTCGACGACCTGTTGCAGGACGGCGAACACGAAGGGTTGCACGAGGACGGCGCGAGTACGCATATGGAGCCGTCGCGTGACCTGGAGGATGAACGCTTCCAGGGCGCATTGGCCGACGCAATTGCCAATTTGCCGGAGCGTGAGCGACTGGTGTTGGCGCTGTACTACGACGAAGAGCTGAACCTCAAGGAAATCGGTGAGGTCCTGGGGGTCAGCGAATCGCGTGTCAGCCAGCTGCACAGCCAGTGCGCGGCCCGCTTGCGGGGGCGATTGGGAGAGTGGCGCGCGCGCTGACAGGCAGTGTGGGGACACTGCAGACGCAACCGCGAGGGCCTTGGCCGCCGCGGGGGCTAACCGTGGTGCCCTGGGCAGTCCTTTTTGTGTAACGCCTGTTGATTGAAATGGCGCGTCCAGGTGCTGGGCGCGTTTAAGACTGCTTGGAGGTCGAATTGGACAAGAACATGAAAATCCTCATCGTTGATGACTTCTCAACGATGCGGCGGATCATAAAAAACCTGTTGCGTGACCTTGGGTTCACAAACACGGTCGAGGCGGATGACGGCCTTACGGCGATTCCGATCCTCAACAGCGGGAGCATCGACTTTCTGGTAACCGATTGGAACATGCCGGGCATGACGGGTATCGACTTGTTGCGCCACGTGCGTGCCGACGAAAAACTGCGCAGTCTTCCCGTGCTGATGGTGACCGCCGAAGCCAAGCGTGAACAGATCATCGAAGCCGCCCAAGCCGGGGTTAACGGCTATGTGGTCAAACCATTCACTGCGCAGGCCTTGAAAGAGAAGATCGAAAAAATCTTCGAACGCATCCACGGCTAATGCTGCCACGGGGGAGCTATGGAGCAAAAAGAATCATCGCAGGCCGACTTTGAGTCGACCCTGAAAAAACATGCTCACCAGCTGGTCGACAGCCTTGAAAAAGGCCAGTTCGGCGATGCGGTGCAGTTAATCCATCAGCTCAACCAGACCCGTGACCGCGGCCTGTACCAGGAGGTGGGCAAGCTCACACGCGAGCTTCACAGTGCGATCGTCAATTTCCAGATTGACCCGCACATGCCTCAAGCCGAAGAGATTTCGCAGATCACCGACGCCACCGAACGCCTGTCCTATGTGGTCAGGCTGACTGAGGCAGCGGCCAACCGCACCATGGACCTGGTGGAAAACGCCACGCCCCTGGTCAACGGCATGGCCACGGAAGCCCAGGCGCTGAGCGTTGACTGGGGTCGCTTCATGCGCCGTGAAGTCGGCGCAGAAGAGTTTCGTGAGCTGGCCCGTCGGGTCGAAGGGTTCCTGTCACGCAGCGAGCAGGAAAACCGTACGGTTTCCAGCAACCTCAATGACATTCTGCTCGCCCAGGATTACCAGGACCTGACCGGTCAGGTGATCAAGCGTGTGACCCAGTTGGTCACCGAAGTGGAAAGCAACCTGCTCAAATTGGTACTCATGGCCGGCCAGGTCGACCGTTTCGCCGGCATCGAACATGACCGCGAAGCGATCCTCTCTGAAAAAGATCCACAAAAACATCTCGCCAAGGGTGAAGGTCCGCAGATTCATGCCGATAAACGTGAAGACGTTGTGTCAGGTCAGGATGACGTAGATGACCTGTTATCCAGTTTAGGCTTCTAAGGAGCACACCCATGAGCTTCGGCGCCGATGAAGAAATCCTTCAGGATTTCCTTGTAGAGGCCGGCGAAATTTTAGAGCAATTGTCCGAACAACTGGTCGAGCTGGAAAGCCGCCCGGATGATGCGAACCTGCTCAATGCAATTTTTCGCGGTTTTCATACTGTAAAAGGGGGCGCCGGCTTCCTCCAGCTCCATGAGCTGGTGGAGTGCTGCCACATCGCCGAAAACGTGTTCGACATCCTGCGCAAGGGTGAGCGTCACGTTGACTCGGAGTTAATGGATGTAATCCTCGAAGCGTTGGATGCGGTCAACGGCATGTTCAGCGAAGTGCGCGAACGTGCCCCGATCACCGCCGCCACCCCGGAACTGCTGGCCGCCCTGGCGCGCCTGGCAGAACCTGCCGACACCTCGGCCGCGCCGGTGGTGGAAGCGGCGCCAGAGCCGGTGGTCGAAGCCGAAGCGGATGTCACCGACAGCGAGTTCGAGCAGTTGCTCGACTCTCTCAATGCGGTCAAGGCCGAGGCTGAAGCACCGTCGGCCGTACCCGCACCCGCACCCGCGGCCGCTGCGCCTGCCGAGCCGACCAGCGAAGACATCACCGACGCAGAGTTCGAATCCCTGCTCGACCAGTTGCATGGCAAAGGCCAGTTCGCGGCTGATGCCGTGGCCACTGCGGCTGCCCCGGAAACGCCGGCGGCAACGGCCAGTACCGATATCACCGATGACGAATTCGAAGCGTTGCTCGACCAGTTGCATGGCAAGGGCACCTTTGCCGCCGATGCCTTGCCGGAAGTCGCGGCCACTGGCGCGGCGCCGACGCCAGCTGCACCGGGCGCCGCTGCGGCCCCTGCTGACGACGGCTTGATCTCCGATCACGAATTCGAAGCCCTGCTCGACGAATTGCACGGAAAGGGCAAGTTCACCGAAGTGGCCCCGGCTGCTGCGGCGACTGCCACCCCCGTGGCCGCGAAACCGGCACCGGCCAAGGCCGCCGCGCCTGCTGCCGCCAAACCGGCGCCAGCCCCAGCGCCAGCCGCCGCGGCCGCCGCGCGTGCGCCTGCCGCTGCCGTGGCCGACAAGCCTGCCAGTGAAGCCGAAACCACCGTACGGGTCGATACCGCACGACTGGACGACATCATGAACATGGTCGGCGAACTGGTGCTGGTGCGTAACCGTCTGGTGCGCCTGGGCCTGAACAGCGGCGACGAAGCCATGCAAAAGGCTGTGTCGAACCTCGACGTGGTCACGGCTGACTTGCAGACCGCCGTGATGAAGACGCGGATGCAGCCGATCAAGAAAGTCTTCGGCCGCTTCCCACGCCTGGTTCGCGACCTGGCTCGCCAGCTCAAGAAAGAAATCAACCTGGAACTGGTGGGTGAAGAAACCGACCTCGACAAGAACCTCGTCGAGGCCCTGGCCGACCCGTTGGTCCACTTGGTGCGCAACGCCGTCGACCACGGCGTGGAAACCCCGGAAGAACGCGAAGCCTCGGGCAAGTCCCGCAACGGCAAGGTGATCCTGGCGGCGGAGCAGGAGGGCGACCATATCCTGTTGTCGATTACCGATGACGGCAAGGGCATGGACCCGGCGATCCTGCGCAATATCGCGGTCAAGCGTGGCGTGATGGACAAGGACGCCGCCGACCGCCTGACCGACACCGAGTGCTACAACCTGATCTTCGCTCCAGGCTTCTCGACCAAGACCGAGATTTCCGACGTGTCGGGCCGTGGCGTGGGCATGGACGTGGTGAAGACCAAGATCAGCCAGCTCAACGGCTCGATCAATATCTACTCGACCAAGGGCCAGGGCTCGAAAATCGTCATCAAGGTGCCGTTGACCCTGGCGATCATGCCGACCCTGATGGTGATGCTGGGCAACCAGGCCTTCGCCTTCCCACTGGTCAACGTCAACGAGATCTTCCACCTCGACCTGTCACGCACCAACGTGGTGGATGGCCAGGAAGTGGTGATCGTGCGCGACAAGGCGCTGCCATTGTTCTACCTCAAGCGCTGGCTGGTGGCATCGGCTGCCCATGAAGAGCAGCGCGAAGGCCACGTGGTGATCCTTTCGGTGGGCACCCAGCGTATCGGCTTTGTGGTCGATCAACTGGTGGGCCAGGAAGAAGTGGTCATCAAGCCTTTGGGCAAAATGCTGCAGGGAACCCCGGGCATGTCGGGCGCGACCATCACCGGTGACGGTCGGATCGCGCTGATTCTCGATGTTCCGAGCATGCTCAAGCGTTACGCCGCACGGCGTATTTGATTCTGGTGGGGCAGGGCGGTATTGCCCGTCCCGCCTAACGGAGTGTTTATGGTAGTCAAGGTCCTGGTGGTGGACGATTCGGGTTTCTTCCGCCGCCGCGTCTCGGAAATTCTTTCCGCCGATCCAACCATCCAGGTGGTCGGTACGGCCACCAACGGCAAAGAGGCGATTGATCAGGCCATAGCGTTGAAGCCGGACGTGATCACCATGGACTACGAAATGCCGATGATGGATGGCATCACGGCAGTCCGGCACATCATGCAGCGCTGCCCGACCCCGGTATTGATGTTCTCCTCGCTGACGCACGAAGGCGCCCGGGTCACCCTGGATGCGCTGGATGCTGGCGCGGTGGACTTCCTGCCGAAGAACTTCGAAGACATCTCGCGCAACCCCGAGAAGGTCAAGCAGATGCTGTGCGAGAAGGTGCACAGCATTTCCCGCAGCAACCGTCGCAGCCTGTTCAGTGCGCCTGCACCGGCACCCGCAGCACCGGTCGCGCCCCCGGCAGCGCCCACCAGCACCGCGTTCGGTCGTCCGGCCCCGGCGCCTGTTGCCCGGCCAGCCGTGGCCCCGGCCCGTGCGTCGGCGCCCAGCGCCTATTCGCCAGCGCCCAAGCGCAAGGCTTACAAGTTGGTGGCCATTGGCACGTCCACCGGCGGCCCGGTGGCGCTGCAACGGGTATTGACCCAGTTGCCGGCCAACTTCCCGGCGCCGATCGTGTTGATCCAGCACATGCCTGCGGCCTTCACCAAAGCGTTCGCTGAACGCCTGGACAAGCTCTGCCGTATCAGCGTCAAGGAAGCCGAGGATGGCGACATCCTGCGCCCTGGCCTGGCGCTGCTGGCGCCGGGTGGCAAGCAGATGATGGTCGATGGCCGTGGCGCGATCAAAATCCTGCCGGGCGATGAACGCCTCAACTACAAGCCGTGCGTGGATATCACCTTTGGTTCGGCGGCCAAGTCCTACGGCGACAAAGTTCTGGCGGTGGTCCTCACCGGCATGGGCGCCGACGGCCGTGAAGGCGCGCGGTTGCTCAAGCAGGGTGGCAGTGCGATCTGGGCCCAGGATGAAGCCAGCTGCGTGATCTATGGCATGCCCATGGCCATCGTCAAGGCGGACCTGGCCGACGCGGTCTACAGCCTCGACGACATCGGCAAGTATCTGGTGGAGGCTTGCCTCTGATGGATGTCTTGAGCCTGATCGGTATCACCATGGCGTTTGTCGCGATCATCGGCGGCAACTACCTCGAAGGCGGTCACCTCGGCGCATTGGCCAACGGCCCGGCGGCCTTGATCGTGATTGGCGGTACCGTGGGCGCCGCGTTGCTGCAGTCGCCCTTGAGCTCATTCAAGCGCGCCATGCAGATCCTGATATGGATTATTTTTCCGCCACGCGTCGACCTTCCGGGTGGCATCGATCGGGTGGTCAACTGGAGCCTCACCGCTCGCAAGGAAGGCCTGCTGGGCCTGGAAGGCGTGGCCGATGCCGAGCCTGACAGCTACGCGCGCAAGGGCCTGCAATTGCTGGTGGACGGCGCCGAGCCGGAAGCAATCCGCAGCATCCTGGAAGTGGACTTCTACACCCAGGAAAGCCGCGATATCAACGCGGCCAAAGTCTTTGAAAGCATGGGCGGCTACGCGCCGACCATCGGCATCATCGGTGCGGTAATGGGCCTGATCCACGTGATGGGCAACCTCGCCGACCCTTCGCAACTGGGCAGCGGCATTGCCGTGGCGTTCGTCGCCACCATCTACGGTGTGGCGAGTGCCAACCTGGTGCTGTTGCCGGTGGCCAGCAAGCTCAAGTCGATCGCCATGCGCCAGTCCCGTTACCGCGAGATGCTGCTCGAAGGCATCCTCTCGATTGCCGAGGGCGAGAACCCGCGCTCCATCGAATTGAAGCTCCAGGGCTTCATGGATTGATGTACATGAAAGGTGTAGGAGCGAGCGTGCTCGCGAAAAGGGTCAACGATAACGCGGGCATCCTGGATGAACGCGTGGCTCTCGGATTTTTCGCGAGCAAGCTTGCTCCTACAGGTGATTCGTTGTGCGGAGGTAATCGTCTGTGAGCCGTCGCCGTCGCGAGCCTGAAGAACATGTCAACCACGAACGCTGGCTGGTGTCCTACGCGGACTTCATCACCTTGCTGTTCGCGTTTTTCGTGGTGATGTATTCCATCTCGTCGATCAACGAAGGCAAGTACAAAGTGATTTCACAGGCGTTGATCGGCGTATTCAACGACGCCGACCGCTCGCTCAAACCTATCCCCATCGGTGAGGAGCGGCCCAAGACCGTGACCCCGGCCAAGCCGCTGGTCAACGACAGCGATGAAACCGCGGCTGGCGTGGGTGGCACCAGCGACCCGCTGAAAAGCATCGCCGACGACATCAGCGCCGCATTTGGCGACCTGATCAGTTCCAACCAGATGACCGTGCGCGGCAATGAGTTGTGGGTGGAGATCGAACTCAATTCCAGCCTGCTGTTCGCCAGCGCCGATGCGATGCCGAGCGACCAGGCGTTTACGATCATCGACAAGGTGGCGGCGATCCTCAAGCCGTTTGAAAACCCGATCCATGTCGAAGGCTTTACCGACAATATCCCGATCAGCACCGCGCAATACCCGACCAACTGGGAGCTGTCCTCGGCCCGTGCCGCCAGCATCGTACGCATGCTGGCCATGCAGGGTGTGAACCCCGGGCGGCTGGCGTCGGTGGGCTATGGCGAGTTCCAGCCGGTGGCCAACAATGCCACGGTGGAAGGCCGCGCGCGTAACCGCCGCGTGGTGCTGGTGGTGTCACGTAACCTGGATGTACGCCGCAGCCTGACCGGTACCGGCACCGCCAATGCAACACCGGACGCGGCCTTGAAGCGGGCTGGCACACAAACTGCACCAGCCCTTGCAAAACCGCCGGTGCGTCAAAGCTCCGTCAATTCTCCGTCACCGGCTCAATAACTTTATGCAATGTCTCGGTCGCGTCTACGCCCACCGGGAGGAACCAACCGAATGAGAGTCTGGGCAGTTGCCAATCAAAAAGGTGGAGTCGGCAAGACCACCACCTCCATCGCTTTAGCCGGCTTGCTGGCTGAGGCGGGCAAGCGTGTGGTCGTGGTCGACCTC
The DNA here is from genome assembly GCF_057808775.1 of Pseudomonas sp. FG86. Classification (NCBI taxonomy): domain Bacteria; kingdom Pseudomonadati; phylum Pseudomonadota; class Gammaproteobacteria; order Pseudomonadales; family Pseudomonadaceae; genus Pseudomonas; species Pseudomonas sp. FG86. The sequence continues at coordinate 12,982 of NZ_JBMDIS010000094.1, forward strand.
GACCCCCATGGCTCGATGACCAGCTATTTCGGTTACGACCCGGATGCCCTGGAACACAGCAACTACGACTTGTTCCTGCACAAGGGCAGTGTGCCGAGCGATTTGCCTGGCCAATTGCTGTTGCCTACCAGTAACGAAAGCATTTCCCTGCTGCCGTCCAGTACCGCCCTGGCCACCCTGGAGCGCCAGTCGCCGGGGCAGAGCGGCTTGGGCCTGGTGATCGCCAAGACCCTGGCGCAACTGTGGCAGGACTTCGACTACGCGATCATCGACAGCCCGCCGTTGCTGGGGGTGCTGATGGTCAACGCCTTGGCGGCCAGCCAGCAACTGGTGATCCCGGTACAGACCGAGCACCTGGCGGTCAAAGGCCTGGAGCGCATGGTCAGCACCCTGGCGATGATCAACCGTTCGCGCAAACAGGCGCTGCCGTACAGCATCGTACCGACCTTGTTCGACCGACGTACCCAAGCCTCCCTTGGCACTTTGCGCGTGCTGCGCGACGCCTACCCGGAGACCATCTGGAATGGCTATATCCCGGTGGACACGCGCCTGCGTGACGCCAGCCGCGCGGGCCTGGCACCGTCGCAATTCGACCCCAAGAGCCGTGGCGTGCTGGCTTACCGCGCATTGCTCAAGCACCTGCTGTCCCAACAGCTTGTGCCGCAGGTGGCGTGATGAACCGTCCCGTCGAACTCAAGACCCGGCCGCAACTGGCACTGGAATCCTACCTGGATGCCTTGCTGCAGGAAGCCACCGCCGAAGAACTGCCGGAACCGATCCTGGTGCTGGAACCGGCCGTGCAGGAACCGCCGCAAAGCACGCTGGATGAGTTTCAACTGGCCGTGCTGGAAGAGCAGGCGCGGGATGCGCGGGCGGTGCCCGTCGCCGCGCCGGTGATGCCGAGCGCCCCCGTGGTGGTGGCGCCCGTGGTGGTCGAACCGGTGGTCGAAGTCCACTTGCCACCGAGTATCACACCGCCGCCGGTCAGTGGTGATGATCGCCCGTCGTGGGCTGCCGAGCCGTTCGAATGCCTGTTGTTCGACGTGGCCGGCTTGACCCTGGCGGTACCGCTGGTGTGCCTGGGCTCGATTTATTCCCTGGAAGGCCAGGAGCTGACGCCACTGTTCGGGCAACCGGAGTGGTTCCTCGGCATCCTGCCCAGCCAGGCCGGCAACCTCAAGGTGCTGGACACCGCGCGCTGGGTGATGCCCGATCGCTACCGCGATGATTTCCGCCAGGGCTTGCAATACGTGATTTCGGTGCAAGGCTATGAGTGGGGGCTGGCGGTGCATCAAGTCAGCCGCTCGTTGCGCCTGGACCCGAATGAAATCAAATGGCGCAGCCACCGGGGCCAGCGCCCCTGGTTGGCGGGCACCGTGATCGAACATATGTGCGCGTTGCTTGATGTCGCTGAACTGGCCGAGTTGATCGCCAGCGGTGCCGTCAAATCGATGCCAGGCCACACACGCAGTTGATTGAACAACAAGGACCGCACGGTTGTGCGGCCCACGAAGCACACACGCCGAAACTAACGGCATTTGAAGGGGTAGGGGTATGAATAAGTCAGCGTCCGCGTCCGCACAAGGTTCGGATGATCCGATCCTGCAATGGGTGACCTTCAAACTGGACAACGAAACCTACGGCATTAACGTGATGCGCGTGCAGGAAGTGCTGCGCTACACCGAGATCGCCCCGGTACCGGGTGCACCGAGCTACGTGCTGGGCATCATCAACCTGCGCGGCAATGTGGTGACGGTCATCGACACGCGCCAGCGTTTCGGCCTGGATACTGTCGAAGTCAGCGACAACACGCGTATCGTCATCATCGAAGCCGACAAGCAAGTGGTCGGGATCATGGTCGACAGCGTCGCCGAAGTGGTCTACCTGCGCCAGTCGGAAGTGGAAACAGCGCCGAACGTCGGTAACGAAGAGTCGGCCAAGTTCATTCAAGGCGTATGCAACAAGAACAACGAATTGTTGATTCTGGTTGAGCTGGACAAAATGATGAGCGAAGAAGAGTGGTCGGAACTGGAGAGCATCTGATTGTTCCTTGAAGCAGCGGTGATTGTCCTGGCCCTGTTGTGGGCCGGGACGTTGGCATTCCTGCTGCGCCACCTGCGCCAGCAACGCGAATCGGCCATGCAACAGGCCGAGCGCGATGCCGTGCGTGATCGGCGCGTGCTGGAGCTGGTCAAGCGCGTTGATCACTTCCAGCAGAGTGCGGTACGGGTCGGAGACGAAGTGCATGAACTGCGCGCGATCCTTGCTCCCCTGCCGGACAAGCTGGCGCAGATCGAGCAGCGTGATCCGTCGAGTCTTTCCTTTGCCCAGGCCGCGAAGCTGGTGGGCATGGGGGCTACGGTGGATGAACTGACGCAGTCGTGTGGGTTGACCCAGGCTGAGGCGCAGTTGATGAGTAAGTTGCACAGGAGCTGAGCGTACTCGCCAATCCACTCGGTCAATTAATTTCCAATCCCAATGACTTTTTTCTCCTCCCCAAAGGTCAACATCCTTCAAGCCCTTTGAACGCGGAGATTTCCCCCCATGACCACCCCCAAGGCCCTGTTGATCCTCCACGGCAAGCAAGCCCTCAACGAGGACGTGCGCGCCGCTGTAATGAGCCGGCGTGAGCAGGGCGGGGAGCTGGCCGTGCGGGTCACGTGGGAGGGCGGCGACGCCCTGCGCCTGGTCAAGGAAGCCCTGGCCGACGGCTATACCCACATCATCGCTGGCGGCGGCGACGGCACCTTGCGCGACGTGGCCGAAGCCATGGCCCTGGCCAGGACCGACGCCAGCCTGGTGCTGATGCCGCTGGGCACCGCCAATGACTTTGCCAAGGCCGCCGGCGTGCCGCTGGAGCCTGCGCAGGCCCTGGCGCTGCTGGATGTACCGGCCAGGGCGATCGACCTCGGCCAGGTCGGTGGGCAAATGTTCTTGAACATGGCCACCGGCGGTTTTGGCAGCCAGGTCACCGCGAACACCTCCGAAGACCTGAAAAAAATCCTCGGTGGCGCCGCCTACCTGTTCACCGGCCTGTCGCGCTTCAGCGAATTGAAGGCGGCGTATGGCGAGCTGGAAGGCCCGGGTTTCCATTGGAAGGGCGAACTGCTCGCGCTGGGTATCGGCAACGGGCGCCAGGCGGGCGGCGGGCATGTGTTATGCCCTGAAGCGTTGGCTGATGACGGGTTGCTCGACGTCAGCATCCTGCCGGCGCCCCAGGAAGTGGTCGGCACCTTGCGTGAGCTGATGAACAATGGCTGGGGCCTGGACACCATGTTCGTGCGCGCGCGCCTGCCGTGGGTTCAGATCAAACAGGCCGAGGGGTTGTACATCAATCTCGATGGCGAACCGCTGAAGGGCGACGATTTGCGCTTTTGCGCGCTGCCCAAGGCGTTGCGCGTGCACTTGCCGCTGGGCTCGCCCCTAGTCGTCCAGGCTGATGATCTGCTCGCGCACGGCAAATAACACCAGGCCCGCCACATCGAAAATCTGCAGGCGCTTCATGATCTGTGAGCGGTGCGCCTCCACGGTCTTGATGCTCAGGCCGAGGCCGTGGGCGATTTCGCGGGTGGACTTGCCGCGCACGATCAGGCGCAGGATTTCCAGCTGTCGCGCGGTGAGGTTGTGGTTCTGGGCGACGGAGGAAACCGGGCCCTGGTTGCGCACCAGCGCCTGGTTGATCACCGTATGGGCGATCGCCGGGCTCAGGTAGCGCTCATTGTTGCGCAGGGCCAGCAGGGCGTGCTCCAGTTCGTTGGCGGTGGTGTCCTTGAGCAGGTAGCCATGGGCGCCGGACTCCAGCGCGCGCATGATCAGCTCCGGGTCGGTGTGCATCGACAGGATCAGCACCTTGCTCGCCGGGTAGGCAGCTTTTAACTGTTGCAACGCGTCCAGGCCGCCGGTGTGTTTCATCGACAGGTCCAGCAGCACGATATCGGGCTGCAAGGCGCTGAACGCCGCCAGCACCTGTGCACCGTCGCTGGCCTCGCCGACCACCGCATAGCCGGGTATATCCAGGATCAGCGCGCGTACGCCTGCCCTGATCAGTGCGTGGTCATCCACCAGGAGTAAATTGCAGATCACTCGAGAACCTTAGGGGAACTGGCCCGTTCGAGGGCGCGGGGCGCCCAGGGGAAAAGCGCGTCGATCCGGGTCCCTTTGCCAGGCTGGCTGCTGACGGACAAGGTGCCCCCCAGTTGATCAATCCGCTCGGACATACCCGCCATGCCCCGTTGGCCTTCCAGGCCGGGGTTACTGGCGGGCGAGAAACCCTGGCCGTCATCACTGATAAACAGCGATAACCCTTCGGGCAGGCGTTGCAAGCGTACCAGCAGGTTGCGGGCCTGGGCGTGGCGCAGCATGTTGGTCACGGCTTCCTGGGTGATACGAAACGCCGCCACGGCCATTTCTTCCGGAATGCCGGTCAGGCGTTGATGGCATTCCAGGCTCCAGTGCACCTGAGTGTTTTCCAGGGTCTTGAGCAAGTGTGCCCGCAGGCTGGCTTCCAGGCCCAGGCTGGTCAACTGGCGCGGGTTGAGAATCGCGGAGACGTCGCGCACCTTGGCCAGGGTTTCATTCAGGGTGTTGCACAGCACCGCGCATTGGCCTTGCAGGTCGTCCGGCAGGCGACGCTTGAGCCATTCGCTTTGCAGCTTGGCAGCCGTGAGCAATTGGCCGATATCGTCATGCAGGTCGCGGCTGAGGCGGTGGCGCTCGTTTTCCTGCACTTGCAGCAGGCGTTCGGCCAGTTCCTGAGGCTGGAACTTGATGGATTTGCGCGAACTCCATTGACGCAACCCCACCAACGCCAGCGTGGCCAGGTTGAACAGCAGCACCGCCAGCGGCAGGGTGTCGGCGCGAATATAGGCCCGCAGGCTGAGCAGCGACGAGCACAGGCACAGGGCAAGGATCAGGCGCCGTGCATGGCTGCGGGACACGGACCTTGCGATGAGTGACTTGAGGCTGGCGTACATAACGGATGGAGCCAATGAGGGTTCGCTGCGATAAGACCGGTCACGGCGGCTGACGGGGCTCTGTTTGGAATGCGTGGCCGAATCGTTTTTGTACATGATGAAGTTGAGTGACTTCGAGCGGGGGCATAGTACCACCACTCTTACCGTTGGTCGCCTGGCGCCTGACACCGTTGAGTCATAATTCAGGCAAACGGTCTGGCCGGTAAGTATCCGTGTCCAAACAATGGAGGGTTGTATTGTTTAAGTTGGATTGTATCGTTATTGCAGTTAGTGGCTAATTGATATCTTTTCGCCTGCAGGTCAATCAAGGCCGATGAGTTGCGTCTGTCGTTTTTAGATAACTTTCGTATTAAAAACGACCTGGCTGGACTCAGGAGGTGTGATGCAAACGTTGCTGCGGTTTATAGCTGTAGTCCTTTTGCGGGATTTGCAGTGTCACCGTGGCAATCAATGTCGTTTGTTCACTTTCATCCAGTGTCAGTTCGCCGGTCCTGGTATCAATCAACTCCAATTGCCATGCCAGTAATGTCAAGCAATCGTGCAAGGCCTTCAGGGCTTGATCGTGCAGTTGCAGCGGGTTTTCCGCATTGGCGATCAGGTATTGGATGTGCCGGGAGAACTCGCTGATCGCCCGCAGGGCCAGGCTGTCGGCCTTCTCGGCCAGTTGGGTCAGGCTGACCGTCATGCAGTCGATGGCATCGCTGTCGTTGCGAATCAGATGCAGGTGGCTCAGGCATTCTTCCGACTTGGTCAGCAGCGTTTCGGCCTCAAGCAGGAACTCGGGAAGTGTGGTTTGCCATTCGTTTGCGCTATTCATCATGCAAGTCTCCACAACGTAAGGTCGGGTGATGAGATGTCGCACCAAGTGAATGGCGTAAAACTATCGCTGAAAGATGACTGAAATCTGTAGGTCGCTTCTGAGATTTCAGTAGGACCGTTATCTAAATACGGGCGACAGCCGAGTACGCGGCCCGCAGTTGAGTTCATTTGCACAACTTCGGTTGCCGCGACGTGAATGTCTGGAAGGCCAGTAGGCCGTGGACTTGCGATGGCAAACAAAAGCCTGACTCCATTCATGCAATGAGAATGGCGTCACATTAATGGCTATTAGATATCGCGAATATCAGGTTGGGCCTGATTGTGCATAGGGGAATCCCTTACGCAGCGGAACCTCGCGCCGATTTGGATGTCGCGCGATGTCGCTGCCTTGCCGAATGGAGAGGCCAGCGCAGTAAAGCATGATGTCAGTGTGACATCAATGGATTTACGTGGCATTTTAACGGGGTCAAGGTCTGGCGTTTGCCGCCGATAACTAGCGTAGGAGCGAGCTTGCTCGTGAAGAACTCAAGATGCCACGTGATCCAGAAGGGGCGCGTATCGTCGGTGCTAATCGCGACCTGCTTCAGTCAACTGCATAACCCTTAGCGCATCAGGAGCTTTTAATGGCCGGCATTCTCGACACGGTAGATCAACGCACGCAACTGGTGGGTGAGAATCGCCTGGAGATCCTCATGTTTCGCTTGGCGGGTCGGCAGTTGTTCGCGATCAACGTGTTCAAGGTGCAGGAAGTGTTGCAACTGCCCAAGCTGACCCTGATGCCCCAGCGCCATCCTTTTGTGTGCGGGGTGGTCAACCTGCGCGGCCAGACCCTGCCCGTTATCGACCTGTCCCAGGCCATCGGCATGCGCCCGCTGGTGCCGGGCCCGAACAGCACCATCATTGTCACCGAGTACAACCGCTCGGTGCAGGCGTTCCTGGTGGGCGGCGTCGACCGCATCGTCAACATGAACTGGGAAGCCATCCTGCCACCGCCGACCAGCGCCGGTCGCCAGCATTACCTCACGGCCATCAGCAAGGTGGATGACCAGTTGGTGGAAATCATCGACGTGGAAAAAGTCCTGGCCGAGATCGTGCCGTACAACGCCAAGGTCTCCCGCGAGAAACTCGATGATCCGGTACTGGAACGCGCCCGTGGCCGTGAAGTGCTGCTGGTGGACGACTCCAATGTGGCCCTGTCGCAACTGCGCGACACCCTCGGCCAACTGGGGGTGAAAATGCACATCGCCAGCGACGGGCTCAAGGCCCTGAACATGCTCAAGGGCTGGGCCGACAGCGGCCAGGTGATGACCGACAAGCTGCTGATGATCTTCACCGACGCCGAAATGCCTGAGATGGATGGCTACCGCCTCACTACCGAAATTCGCAACGACCCACGCCTGCGGAGCCTGTATGTGGTCCTGCACACTTCACTGTCAGGCAGCTTCAACGAGTCGATGGTGAAGAAGGTCGGCTGCGACAACTTCCTCTCCAAATTCCAGCCGGACAAACTGGTGGACGTCGTGCGCGAACGCTTGATGCTGGACGAAGTGTCCGCCTGACCTTAGGGTGACGTCTTTGCCCCTCAGGAACGCAGGCCCATGCTTCGTCTCAGCGCGCTGTACCGTTACCCCTTGAAGTCCGGCAAGGCCGAACCCCTTCAGCATATCGGCCTGGATAAACTCGGGCTGGCTGGGGATCGACGCTGGATGCTGGTGGACGAAGCCAGTGGGCGGTTCCTCACCCAGCGGGCCGTGGCGAAGATGAGCCAGCTGTCGGCGCTGTGGAACAGCGCAGGTGGCCTCAGCCTGAGCGCGCCCGGCCACACGCCGCTGGAAATCGCGCTGCCCGGCCGTGATGCCGAGTTGCGCGGCGTGACCATCTGGCGTGACACCCTGCGCGTACCGGATGCCGGCGATCAGGCCGCCGCCTGGGTCAGTGACTTTATCGGCAAGCCGACCCGGCTGGTGCACATCCCGCTGGAGCGCGCCCGTTACACCGAGGCGGGGTATGGCCAGGAGGGTGACCAAGTGGCCTTTGCCGATGGCTACCCGTTGTTATTGATCGGCCAGGCCTCCCTGGACGACCTGTCCGCGCGGGTGGGGCGGCCCATGGAAATGTTGCGTTTTCGTCCCAACCTGGTGATCGAAGGCGGCGATGCCTTCGCCGAGGACGGCTGGAAACGCCTGCGCATCGGTGACGTGGAGTTTCGCGTGGTCAAGCCTTGCTCGCGTTGCATTCTCACCACCATTGACCCCAGGACCGGCGAGCGCAGTGCCGACCGCGAACCCTTCGTCACGCTGGAGGCCTATCGCAAGACGGAGAACGGCGCGATGTTCGGCCAGAACCTGGTCAACGATGGCGTCGGTCGCCTGGAAGTCGGCATGCCGGTGACTATCCTCGAATAGATCGCCCGCCCATAAAAAATGCCCGTCTCCTGCGAGACGGGCATTTTTTTACGCGGCAGGAGCGCTTAGCCGCGGTATTCGCACAGGTAAGCGGTGTCCACGGCGACTTTCAGTTGGAACTTGCTGTTGGCCGGTACGTTGAACTGGCTGCCGGCGGCGAAGGTTTCCCAGTCGCTGCTGTCGGGCAGCTTGACGGTCAGGGCGCCGGACACCACGTGCATGATTTCACGCTGGGCGGTGCCGAATTCGTATTCACCCGGGGCCATGACACCAATGGTCGCCGGACCTTCTGCGGTGCCGAAAGCGATCGACTTGACGGTGCCGTCGAAGTACTCGTTGACTTTAAACATGGGCGAATCCTCGGAAAAGGGTCTGGAAAGGTCGGCCAGTATGCCCAAGGCCAGGGGAGCTGCCTAGACCGGCAAAATCAGCGGCAGCAGGCGGGCGGTGTTGCGCGCATCTTCCAGCGCCCGGTGTTGCTGGCCATGGAACTGCATCCCCGCCAATTGCAGGGCACCATTGAGCCCCAGGGGTTTGTCCAGGCGCCGCGCCTTGGCGAAGCGTTGCTTGAGGTTGACGTGGGGCGTGTGGGCGAGGGCGCTGCTCAGGCCATGACGCTGCCATTCCAGTTCCAATTGCTGGCGATCGTAGTCACCCCAACTGGCCCAGCCCTCCAGGCGGGGTTGATGCTGGCCCAGCCAGCGCTCGAACAGCGGCCACACCTCGGTGATGGGCGCGGCGCCGTCGATGTTCGCCTGGGTGATATGGGTCAGCTTGCGGCAGAACGGCGTCAGCAAGGGGCGCCGCAGCGGCCGCACAAAGCGCTGGAAATGGTCCAGTTCGCGGCCCTGTCGGTTGACCAGGCTCGCACCGATCTCGATGACTTCCATCTCCGTCACGGGCCAGCCGCCGTCATCCGTTGTGGCCTCAAGGTCAATAATCAGCCAATGATGCATGGTGCAGGTTCCCGTACTCTTCCCTTCCTGATGGGGATAGAGCGTAGCCCGGTCGCGTAGTTCCGCGCTGTTTTTGATTGAGGCCGGGCTTATTCGATCTCCAGCAGCACCTGGCGATTGCGCACCTGGTCTCCGGCGATCACCTGCACGTCCTTGATCACGCCATCCATGCCGGCTTTCAGTGGGTGCTCCATTTTCATCGCTTCGAGCACCAGCAACAGCTGGCCTTTGCTGACGCAGTCACCGGCCTGGACACGCACATCGACGATGGCACCGTCCATCGGTGCCTTGAGCGTGCCGCTGTTGGCCTGGGCCTGGCGGCTCGCGACCTGCTGCGTGCGGTCAACCACGCTGACACCCGGCAACCAGGCATGGGCGCCGTCAAGGTGGTAGGCGAGGCGGCGGCGAATGCCGTTGATCACCAGGGTGGCCCAGCGGCCGTCGGTGCGAAGGTCCTGGATGTCGATGCCATCGATGTGCAGCCGGTGATCGGCCAGCACACTGAGGGTGACGTGGTGAACGGCATCGTTGACGCTCAGTTGGTAGGTACAGGGGACAGTGGCGTTGTTGCGCCAGCCTGCCAGGTCCCGGCGATGCTCGTCGGCGCTGCGTTGGTAGAACAGTGCGGCAGCCAGGGCGATCTGTTCTGCGCTGGCGGTCACGGGCGGGATAGGGCTGAAGTGCTTGGCGATAAACCCGGTGCTGACGTCGCCCTGGATAAAGCCCGGATGCCCGAGCAGGTCGGCCAGTAGCCGCTGATTGCTCGCAACCCCGAGCAGCACCGTGTCTTGCACCGCCCGCAGCAGTTTGCGCCGTGCCTCTTCACGGGTGGCACCATGGGCGATGAGTTTGCCGAGCATCGGGTCGTAGAACGGGCTGATCTTTTCGCCTGTGCACAGCCCATGATCGATCCGGATGCCGGGGGCTGGCTCCCAACGCAGCACCTCGCCGGTCTGCGGCAAAAAGCCCTGGGCCGGGTCTTCGGCATACAGGCGTACTTCCATGGCGTGGCCGCTGAGGGGCACTTGCGATTGCAGCAGCGGCAGCGGCAGGCCGGCGGCGACTTGCAGTTGCCAGTCCACCAGGTCGAGCCCGGTGATCAGTTCGGTAACCGGGTGTTCCACTTGCAGGCGCGTGTTCATTTCCAGGAAGTAGAACCGGCCGTTGCGGTCGAGCAGGAACTCCACGGTACCGGCGCCCACGTAATTCACTGCGCGCCCGGCCTTGAGCGCCGCTTCGCCCATGGCCTGGCGCAGTTCGGGCGTCATCACCGGGCACGGCGCTTCTTCAATGATTTTCTGATGGCGGCGCTGGATCGAGCAGTCGCGTTCGCCGAGGTAGACCAGGTTGCCGTGGCTGTCGCCGAACAGTTGGATCTCGACGTGGCGCGGGTCGATCAGCGCCTGCTCGAGGATCAACTCGTCGCTGCCAAAGGCATTGCGGGCTTCCGAACGTGCGGTGTGGAGGTTGTCCAGCAAGGACGCGGGATCGTGCACCAGGCGCATGCCGCGCCCCCCACCGCCGGCGCTGGCCTTGATCATCAGGGGGTAGCCGATGCGCTGGGCTTGCGCCTGCAAGGTGGCGTCGTCCTGGGCGCTGCCTTGGTAGCCGGCGATACAGGGCACGCCAGCCTCCAGCATGGCGAGTTTGGACAGGCGCTTGCTGCCCATCAGTTCGATGGCCTCGACGCTGGGGCCGATGAAGATCAGGCCGGCGTCTCGGCACGCGCGGGCGAAGTCGGGGTTTTCCGAGAGGAAGCCGTAGCCGGGGTGGATGGCGTCGGCGCCGGTCTTTTCGGCGGCCGCGAGGATGGCCGGGATATTGAGGTAGGACTGTTGTACCGGGGCGGGGCCGATGTGCACCGCTTCGTCGGCCATCTGCACGTGCAGGGCCTGGGCGTCGGCGTCGCTGTAGACGGCGACGGTGCGGTAGCCCATTGCCTGGGCCGTGCGTTGGATGCGGCAGGCGATTTCGCCGCGGTTGGCGATCAGGATTTTTCTGAATGCGGGCATAGGGCTTACTCCTGGGCTGATCGGTGGTCTGTGGCGAGGGAGCTTGCTTCCGTGGCGGCCTTTGGGCCGACCATGTCG
>NZ_JBMDIS010000095.1:0-23997 GCF_057808775.1 Pseudomonas sp. FG86
CCGCTCGCCACAACAAGCCCGCTCGCCACAGGGGTTCCAGTTTGCTGCGCGACAGCGCTAAGTCGGATATTGAGCGGGACCTCCCACATTTGTTTGGCCGTGGGTCAGTTAAGCCACGGGTTGGCTTGCAGGTGGCCGCGTTCGAATGCCTTGATCGCTTCGCTGCACTGCAAGGTGCTGCCAACTGCATCCAGGCCCAGCAGCAATGGCGCCTGGGTGATGGCCTGGAACATGTTTCGTGTTCGATGGAGGCGATAAAGCGCCCTGAATGTGAACCTGAAACATTTTCTTTCATATCCCGCTTAGGGATTTCTCATTCTCATCCGTCTTAACTTAGATACAGCCTGTCGCGTCAGCAAAAGCTACGACCGGCCTTTTCCGGGCCTTCAATGCCCCCTCCGATCAAGACCCTCATTCACATGTCGAAGAAGTCACGCTCAAAACTCTGGTTTCTTGTACACAGCTGGCTCGCGTTGCCCATCTGGTTCTTTGTACTGATCGTCTGCGTCACCGGCACCCTGGCGGTGGTCAGCCAGGAGATCGTCTGGCTGGCCAACCCGGATATCCGTGCCAGCCAGCCGTCGGACGACGCCGAACTGCTGAGTTACGACCAGGTGATCGCCGCCATCCAGCGTGACGCGCCCGAGGTGATCGTGCAGTCGATCAGCCGCCCGGATGAGTCGCACTTTGCCCTGAGTGTCAACCTCAGCTACCCCGACGGGCGTTCCGTCGAGGTCTACGTCAACCCGTACACCGGGGTCATCCAGGGGATCAGCCCGGCCTTCAACTTCCAGCAATTTACCCGCGCCCTGCACGGCTGGTGGTTGGTGCCGTTCACCAATGGCTACAGCTGGGGCTGGTACCTGGTGTCGGCGCTCGGTATTCCGCTGCTGGCGTCGCTGGTCACCGGGCTGGTGGTGTACAAGCGGTTCTGGAAGGGCTTCCTGCGCCCGACCCTGCGTATCCGCCACGGTGCGCGGATCTTCTGGGGTGATTTCCATCGCTTGAGCGGTATCTGGTCGATCTGGTTCATTGCGGTGATCTCCATCACCGGTATCTGGTTCTTGATCCGGGCGATCCTGGGGGACAACCAGATTTCGATTTCCACTGAACCGGTGATCCCGGTGATTGCCCGCGAGAAGGTGCCGCTGTCTGCACCCGGTGTACCGGCCCCCATGATTCCGGTGGACGAGGCGATCAAGATCGCCACCCAGCGTATTCCCGGCCTGGAGGCGAGTTTCGTCAGCCTGCCTCTCAATGCCTACAGCCACCTGCAGATCGGCGGGCGCGGCTGGTACCCGCTGATGTACCAGACCGCGCAGATCAACCCCTATGACGGGGAAATCGCCGCCGCGCACTTGTTGTCCGACCGCTCGAAGCTGGAGTTCGTCACCGAATCCATGCGCCCGCTGCACACCGGCGACTTTGGCGGGCTGTGGATCAAGCTGATCTGGGCGTTCTTCGGCCTGATCATGAGCATGATGGTGCTGAGCGGCCTGCTGATCTGGACCAAGCGCACCGCCCTGGCCACCCTCAATGCCCTCAAGCGCGAAGCCAAGACCCAACGTGCGCCGGCGTCTATCCCGGCCATGCCAGCCGAAACCTCGGAGGCCAACCTATGAGCAAGCCCGCTGCCGCGCCCCCGCCTTCACCGCTGCGGGCCTTTTGGCTGAAATGGCGTTTCCACATCAACGTCCTGCTGTTACTGGTGCCCCTGGGCTTTATGCCCAAGTACTTTGCCGATGCCGCGCTGTTTCGTGGCGACACCGGCCTTGGCGAACGGGTGGTCGGTGACGTGCAGGTCGGGCCATGGAGCCTGAAGCTCGCCGAATTCCGCAACGAAGGCCCGCGCCCGGACCCGGCCGGCCCGATGAAGTCCTTCAATGCCGCCCTGTGCGCGACCTGCGCCGAGCAGGTCAAGGCCACCTACCTGCGTATCGGCAAGCCGCGCAGCCTGCGGGCCGCCGGGGTGATCTTCTTCGGCACGCCCTACCGCATGGGCGCCGCCCTGCCCATCCCTGAGCGCACGCCGGTCGACGCCGAACTGTGGGTCACCATGGAAGGCTGGGACGGCACGATGCACCAGGGTTCCGTTCCTTTGAGCCAGGCCTCGCCTGCAACCATTGCCTGGCTGAACAAGCAAGGAGTTAAACCATGACTTTGATGCGCCTGACCCGCGCCTGTGGCGTTCTGTTGCTGAGCGCCGGCTTCAGTACGGTTGCCCTGGCCCACAACCCGATGTGCGAATGCAAGGAAATCCCCGGTGAGCAGATCCAGTGTACCGGCGGTTTTTCCGACGGCAGTGGCGCCCCCGGCGTGACCCTGGACGTGATCGGCTACGACGAGACCATCCTGCTGCCCGGCAAGCTCGGCCAGGACTCGACCCTGACCTTCAAGAGGCCCGCGGCCGAGTTCTATGTGCTGTTTGATGCGGGCCCCGGCCATGTGGTGGAAATCGACCAAGCGGATATCCAGCCTCAATGAGTACCACACAGGTTGTACGCCCCGCCGGTGCCGGGCATGAAACCCTCTACGTCCTGCTGCTGTGCCTGATCATCCTCGCGGTGGCCGGCACGGTGGTGGCCCTGCACGCTGAAACCCAGGTGGTGGCCGCCGTGTCCAGCCATCAACTGGATGCCCGCCGTGACTTGAGCGCCGCCGAACAAGGCATCTACGCCGACCTGCGGGTAACGCTGGATGAAATCCACGTGCTGCAACAAGAGCAAAGCGCCCTGCCTGGCCCCGAACAACTGGCCGAAGAAGGCTTTGCGCCGTTTGCACGCGACGCCAGTTCGGTCAGTCGTGGCGACCATCGCTGGCAGTTGCTGGCGAATACGGCCTACCTGGGACTGAGCCAGGCGCCGACCACCAGTGGCTCGCTGCTGATGCGCGTGCACGGCGCCGAGCCGGACATCTGGCTCAACCGCCGCGCAGACCTCGCCGCCCCTTCCGACCTCACTGACCAGGCGCTGATCGCAGCCGGCTGGCAGCAGGTGGTCGCGCAATTCGATGCCGGCGTCACCCGCCAGCACCGTCACTGAACGAGAAGATCGATTGCCCATGTCTATTTCATCTCCCCTGTTACGCCTGTTGCTGGTTGGCCTGTTCAGCCTGATGCTCGCGCCCCTCGCTAACGCCGAGGCCGCCAAGCGCCTGCGGATCGGCATCACCCTGCACCCTTACTACAGCTACGTGGCGAATATCGTCGGCGACAAGGCCGAGGTGGTGCCGCTGATTCCGGCCGGTTTCAACCCCCATGCCTACGAGCCGCGCGCCGAAGACATCAAGCGCATCGGCACCCTGGATGTGATCGTGCTCAATGGCGTCGGCCATGACGATTTCGCCGACCGCATGATTGCCACCAGCGAGCGCCCGGCTATCCCGGTGATCGAGGCCAACGCCAACGTGCCATTGCTGGCCGCCACCGGCAATGCGGCGCGCGGTGCCGGCAAGGTGGTCAACCCGCACACCTTCCTGTCGATCAGTGCCTCGATTGCCCAGGTCAACAACATCGCCCGCGAGCTGGGCAAGCTCGACCCGGACAACGCCAAGACCTACACCCAGAACGCCCGTGCCTACGGCAAACGCCTACGCCAGATGCGCGCCGACGCCCTGGCCAAGCTGACCCGCGCGCCCAACCCGGACCTGCGTGTCGCCACCGTGCACGCGGCCTACGACTACCTGCTGCGCGAGTTCGGCCTGGAAGTCACCGCGGTGGTCGAACCGGCCCACGGGATCGAACCCAGCCCCAGCCAGTTGAAGAAAACCATCGACGAACTGCGGGCGCTGGACGTGAAGGTGATCTTCTCGGAAATGGATTTCCCGTCCACCTATGTCGACACCATCCAACGCGAATCCGGGGTCAAGCTCTACCCGCTTTCGCATATTTCCTACGGTGAATACAGCGCTGAAAAGTACGAAGTGGAAATGACCGGCAACCTCAACACCGTGGTGCGGGCGATCCAGGAGTCGGGGGCATGACGGCGGCGGAACACCTGAAAGTGGCCAGCGTCGGGCCAACGATCGACTTCGACCAGGTGACGCTGACCCTCGGCCGCACGGCGATTCTCGATCGCGTGAGTTTCCAGGTGCAGCCGGGCAGCATCCACGCGCTGGTAGGCCCCAACGGCGGCGGTAAAAGCTCGCTGATCAAGACTCTGCTGGGGCAGACGCCGCATCAAGGCCACTTGAGCCTGCAATGGCCAACGGTGCCCGGCACCATCGGTTATGTGCCCCAGGCCCTGGAATTCGACCGGGGCTTGCCGATGACCGTGGATGATTTCATGGCTGCCATGTGCCAGCGGCGCCCGGCGTTCCTTGGGTTGTCGAAGCATTACGCCGGCCCCATCGGCGAGGCACTGGAACGGGTCGGCATGCAAGACAAGCGCAAGCGCCGCATGGGTGCGCTGTCCGGCGGTGAGCGTCAGCGCGTGCTGCTGGCCCAGGGGCTGATTCCGGCCCCGCACTTGCTGGTGCTGGATGAACCGATGTCGGCCCTCGATGAAGCCGGTATCCAAGTGTTCGAACGGCTGCTGAGCGACTGGCGCCTGGCCGGGATCACCGTGCTGTGGATCGAGCACGACCTGGAGGCCGTGGGTCGCCTGGCCGACCGCGTCACCGGGTTGAACCGCCGTGTGCTGTTCGACGCCACGCCAAAGGAGGCTCTGACCCCGGATCGCCTGCTGACCCTGTTCTCTACCCACCCTCGGAGCCCGGCGCAATGAGTTATGAAGCGTTTCGCTTGATGGTCCAGAGCTGGGCCTCTTCCGGTTACCTGCCGGAAGCCCTGGCCTATGGTTTTGTGGTCAACGCGTTGCTCGCCGGCCTGCTGATCGGCCCGGTGCTGGGCGGCCTGGGCACGCTGGTGGTGGTCAAGCGCTTTGCGTTTTTCTCCGAAGCGGTCGGCCATGCGGCGCTGACCGGCGTTGCGGTGGGCATCCTGCTCGGAGAACCCTATACCGGACCGTACGGCAGCCTGTTTGGCTACTGCCTGTTGTTCGGCATCCTGCTCAACTACCTGCGCAACCGCACCGGCCTGGCGCCGGATACGTTGATCGGGGTGTTCCTGTCGGTGTCCCTGGCGTTGGGCGCGAGCCTGCTGCTGATCCTGGCAGGCAAGATCAACGTGCATATCCTGGAGAACGTGCTGTTTGGCTCGGTACTGACGGTCAACGGCAATGACCTGCTGGTACTGGCAGTCGTAGGTTCGCTGGTAATGGCCCTGGCGCTGCCGCTGTACAACCGCATCATGCTCGCCAGCTTCAACCCGCAATTGGCCGCGGTACGCGGTGTGGCGGTGAAGACTCTGGACTACCTGTTCGTGATCCTGGTGACCCTGATCACCGTGGCGGCAGTCAAGGTCATCGGCGCGATCCTGGTCGGTGCGCTGCTGGTGATCCCGGCCGCGGCGGCCCGCCTGTTGAGCCAATCGCTCAAGGGATTCTTCTGGATCTCAGTGGTGATCGCCACCCTCAGCACCCTCTGCGGGATCCTGCTGCCCATCATCTTCGACCTGCCGATCCCCTCCGGCGCCGCGATCATCCTCGTGGCCGGTATCGCCTTCGCCTGTGCCGCCATTGCGCGCGGCACCGTGCCCAGTCTCAAAGGGAACCTTGGATAATGCGCGCGTTCTTCACCCCCCTGGCCCTGGCCATCGCCTGCTTGATCACACCGCCGCTGATAGCCGCCGACGTCGCCAGGCCGGCCGTGCACGCGGCCAAACCCATCAAGGTCCTGGCCTCGCTGCCCATCACCTATGGCTTGGCAGCGGTGCTGCTCAAGGGCACCGACGTGCAGTTGGAACGTGCCGCCCCGGCCAACCTGCCAGGCTCGCGCCAGGTATCCTACTTCACCGGCCGTGGCGCACCGGCGCTCAATACGCTGGCCCAGGACGCCGACGCCGCCATCGGCCTGCGCTCGCTGTGGGCCGATGATCCGCTCTACCCCGTGGCGCGGCGCAGCAATATCCGTATTGTCGAAGTGGACGCCGCACGCCCGGTGGACGGCGGCTTGCCGGGGATCGCCGTGCAACCGGGCGTCACCGACGGCTTGAACAGCCAACCCTGGCAATCGAGCAATAACATGGGGCGCATGGCCGACGTGATGGCCGCCGACCTCAGCCGCCTGGCCCCCGCCGCCAAGCCAAAGATCGACGCCAACCTCGCCGCCCTCAAGCAACGCCTGCTCAAGCTCACTGCCGACAGCGAAGCGCGACTGGCCCAGGCGGACAACCTGAGCGTGGTGAGCTTGAGCGATCACTTTGGGTATCTGATCAGCAGTTTGAATCTGGAACTGCTCAGCACCGATGCCCGGCCCGATGCCGATTGGGCGCCTGAGGCATTACAAAAACTCAGTGCCGAGCTGAAGGAAAACGACGTGGCCGTGGTGCTGCATCATCGTCAGCCGAGTGACGCCGTGAAAGCCGCCGTCACGGCAGGCGGCTCGAAGTTGCTGGTGTTGAACGTCGACGGCGCAGACCCGGTAACGGAGTTGGAAACCAATGTGGATCAAGTGATCAAGGCACTCACAAAGCACTCACTGTAGGAGCGAGATTGCTCGCGAAAGACGTCAACGCTAACGCGGACAGCCTGATCCACCTCGGCGCCCTCAGGTTTTTCGCGAGCAAGCTCGCTCCTACAGGAAGCCCCCGATCACACCACATCCACGCCGACATGAATCGCATCATGCCGCCAGAACTCCAGGTCGCAGTCGATCAAGCGCTGGTGCTGGTCATAGTTGACCCGGGCAATCCGCAGGCCCGGGCTGCCCACCGACACGCGCAACGCCGCGGCGGCTTCCACCGGCAATGAGGTTGGCACGATCTCGAAACGCACCCGCCCGTAGTGCAAGTCGTACTTGCGCGCATACAGCTCGGTCATCGACTGATTCAGGTCGCACTCCAGAATCCCCGGGAAATAGTGCGGGTTCAGGT
The DNA here is from genome assembly GCF_057808775.1 of Pseudomonas sp. FG86. NCBI lineage: Bacteria > Pseudomonadati > Pseudomonadota > Gammaproteobacteria > Pseudomonadales > Pseudomonadaceae > Pseudomonas > Pseudomonas sp. FG86. The sequence goes on from NZ_JBMDIS010000095.1 coordinate 6,932, forward strand.
AGTGTTCCACATACAACACCAGCCGCCCATCGATCCGTCGGCTCCGGCAAATCTGGATCACGCTGGACAAGGCCGGCAGCTGCAACCACGCACACACTGCCGCCGACGCCGGTTGCAGCCGCGCGCTGATGACCTCGGTCGACGCCACGCGTCCCTGGTCATTGACCATGGCGTGAAAGTGGCTGCGCTGCATCAGGTTGTAGGCCAGCCGGGGTGGCGAGACAAACCAGCCACGACGCTCCTCGCGATAGATCTGCCCCTGGGCCTCCAGTTGTAACAAGGCTTCCCGCACGGTAATTCGAGTGGTACCAAACAACTCGCTGAGTTTGCGCTCGGCGGGCAGTTTGCTTGCAGGCGGCAACAAACCGTGGTCGATCTGCTCTTGCAGCGCCAGGCCGATGGATGTCACCGCCTTGATTGCCTCATCACGCATCAACGTTACCTATCTGGACTAGACCAGCACCGTTCAGGTGCATAAACCGCGCGTTATTTGGGCTTCTGTTGTTACGTGCCAGCCTAGGCATTACAGATGACCGACAGATGACAGTCCGCATCGTGCCCCCTGCCCCACCCTGCAATACATCGGCCAAGTCCAGAGTCTGCGGGCACTTGAGCATGGTCTACGCTAAGTCTGCACTGTGCGACATCAGCGCTTTAAAAACGACATCGACATGAAACTGTCATCCATCGAGCCTAGATTGGCTCAGGTATTGCTGACCTAGACCAACACCACCGCTAACGTTCGTATAAAACGCCGCGTTGAAAACGCCCAAAGGAGCTTCGGATGAAACAGCTTTTCCTGGCATCACTGTTAGGCTCGACCATTGCCATGTGCACCGCTGCCATGGCCGCTGATACCGATTTAAAAACCCTTGAAGCCGCCGCGAAAGCGGAAGGCGCCGTCAACAGCGTCGGCATGCCCGATGACTGGGCCAACTGGAAAGGCACCTGGGAAGACCTGGCCAAGACCTACGGCCTCAAGCACATCGACACGGATATGAGCTCGGCCCAGGAAATCGCCAAGTTCAAGGCCGAAAAAGACAACGCCAGCGCCGATATCGGCGACGTGGGCGCGGCCTTCGGCCCGATCGCGGTGAAACAGGAAGTCACCCAGCCGTACAAACCGTCCACCTGGGCCCAGGTGCCGGATTGGGCGAAAGACAAAGACGGTCACTGGGCCCTGGCCTACACCGGCACCATCGCCTTTATCGTGAACAAGAAGTTGCTGCACGGGTCTGAAATCCCCACCAGCTGGGCCGACCTGCAGACCGGCAAATACAAGGTCTCCATCGGTGACGTAAGCACCGCGGCACAAGCCGCCAACGGCGTGCTGGCCGCCGCCATCGCCAATAAAGGCGACGAGAAGAACATCGCCCCTGGCCTGCAATTCTTCACCAAGATCGCCCAGCAAGGCCGCCTGTCACTGTCCAACCCGACCATCGCCACCATGGAAAAAGGCGAAGTCGAAGTGGGTGTGGTCTGGGACTTCAACGGCCTGAGCTACAAGGCCAAGATGGCCAACCCGGCTGACTACGTGGTGCTGATCCCATCGGACGGCTCAGTGAAATCCGGCTACACCACCATCATCAACAAATACGCCAAGCACCCGAACGCCGCCAAGCTGACCCGCGAATACATCTTCAGCGATGCCGGCCAACTCAACCTGGCGCGTGGCAACGCACGTCCGATCCGTGCCGAAACCGACCTGAAACTGCCGGCCGACATCGCCAAGAACCTGATCCCGGGCGAGCAGTACACCAAGGCCAACCCGCAGCCGATCAAGGATGCCGATGCCTGGGAAGCGACTTCCAAGAAATTGCCGCAGTTGTGGAATGAGCAGGTCATCGTAGAAATGAAGTAAGGGTTTATCCCACATTGGAGCTCCAGTGGAGATCCAATGTGGGAGGGGGCTTGCCCCCGATGACGGTGGATCAGCTAACCAATCCGTTGAATGGTACACCGCTATCGGGGGCAAGCCCCCTCCCACACTTTTGACCTCGTTCCTCCAGGGAAATTGAGTCAAGTCTATTGCCGCGGAGCGTTCTCCCCCATGAAGCACACTGTCATCCTTGTCGTGCTCGACGGCCTCAACTTTGAGGTTGCGAGGCACGCCATGGGGCACTTGCAGGCCTATGTCGGCGCAGGACGCGCAGCCCTCTACAAGCTGGAATGTGAACTGCCTGCCCTGTCCCGTCCGCTGTATGAATGCATCCTCACCGGCGTGCCACCGATCCAGAGCGGCATCGTGCACAACAACGTTTCACGCCTGTCCAACCAGCGCAGCATCTTTCACTACGCCACCGACGCCGGTCTCACCACGGCGGCAGCGGCCTATCACTGGGTCAGCGAGTTGTATAACCGCACGCCCTTTATCGCCGCCCGTGACCGTCATACCGACGACAAGGCGCTGGCGATCCAGCACGGGCATTTCTACTGGAATGACCATTACCCGGATTCACACCTGTTTGCCGACGCCGAGAGCCTGCGGCTCAAGCACGCGCCGAACCTCCTGGTGGTGCACCCGATGAACATCGACGACGCCGGCCACAAGCACGGCCTCGACACACCGCAGTACCGCAACAGCGCACGCGCGGCCGACATCATCCTGGCCGATTACCTGCAAGCCTGGCTCGACGCCGGTTACCAGGTGCTGGTAACCGCCGACCACGGCATGAACAACGACCGTTCCCACAATGGCCTGCTGCCGGAAGAGCGCGAAGTGCCGCTGTTCGTCATCGGCGACGCCTTCAGCCTGGACGCCGGCGCCGCACCGAAACAGACCGAGCTGTGCGGCACCGTCTGCGAACTGCTGGGCGTCCCCCACGACAAACCGGTATGCCGGGAGCTGCTTAAATGAACGCCATGACCCGCGGCAAATGGCTGGCGTTGCTATGCCTGGTGCCATTCGCACTGTTTTTCATCGTGTTCGAGATTGCCCCACTGGTGTGGGTGCTGATCAACAGCCTGCAAACGGAAGAGTCCGGCTGGGGCGTGGACAACTTCACGCGCATCTTCAGTTCGAAGTTCTACCGGCAAGCGATCCAGTTAAGCCTGGAGATCAGCTTCTACTCCAGCATCTTCGGGATCATCATCGCCACCCTGGGCAGTTACTCCCTGCGCCGCGTCGATTCGCCGCTGCGTAACTTCGTCACCGCCTTCGCCAACATGACCAGCAACTTCGCCGGCGTGCCCTTGGCGTTTGCCTTCATCATCCTGCTGGGGTTCAACGGCAGCATCACCTTGATGCTCAAGCAGGCCGGGCTTATCCAGGACTTCAACCTGTACTCCAAGACCGGGTTGATCATCCTCTACACCTACTTCCAGATCCCCCTCGGCGTGCTGCTGCTCTACCCGGCGTTTGATGCGCTGCGCGAAGACTGGCGTGAGTCGGCGGCGTTGCTGGGCGCAAATGGCTGGCAGTTCTGGCGGCATATCGGCTTGCCGGTATTGGCGCCGGCGCTGCTCGGCACTTTCGTGATCCTGCTGGCCAACGCCCTGGGTGCCTATGCCACCGTCTATGCCTTGACCACCGGTAACTTCAACGTGCTGCCGATCCGCATCGCGGGCCTGGTGTCCGGCGACGTGTCACTCGACCCGAACCTGGCCAGTGCCCTGGCCGTCGTGCTGGTGGCACTGATGACCGTGGTCACGGTAGTCCATCAACTGCTGCTCAAGAGGAGCTACCATGTCTCGCGCTGAAGCCGGCCCTGCCGCCCTCTACCATCGCGTAGTGGTGTACCTGTTGTTCGCGATCCTGGTGTTGCCGCTGATCGGCACCTTCGTCTATTCCATCGCCAGCAGTTGGTCGGCCACCATCCTGCCCGCCGGCTTCACGGTGAAATGGTATGTGCAGCTGTGGAGTGACCCGCGCTTCCTGATGGCCTTCGGGCAATCCTTGCTGGTATGCGTGGGTGCGCTGATCCTGTCGGTGGTGTTGATTTTGCCGTTGCTGTTTGTGGTGCACTACCACTTCCCCCGGCTCGATGCGCTGATGAATATCCTGATCCTGCTGCCCTTCGCGGTGCCGCCAGTGGTGTCGTCGGTGGGCCTGCTGCAACTGTATGGTTCGGGCCCATTCGCGATGGTGGGCACGCCGTGGATTCTGATCGGCTGCTACTTCACCGTGGCCTTGCCGTTCATGTACCGCGCGATCACCAACAACCTGCAAGCCATCAACCTGCGCGACCTGATGGACGCCTCGCAACTGCTCGGCGCCAGCACCTGGCAGGCGGCGATCCTGGTGGTGCTGCCGAACCTGCGCAAAGGCTTGATGGTCGCCCTGCTGCTGTCGTTCTCGTTCCTGTTCGGTGAGTTCGTGTTCGCCAATATCCTCGTGGGGACACGCTACGAGACCCTGCAGGTGTACCTCAACAACATGCGCAACAGCAGCGGCCACTTCACCAGTGCCGTCGTGATTTCCTATTTCTTCTTTGTGCTGGTGCTGACCTGGGCCGCCAATATCTTGAACAAGGACAAAAGCCAATGAGCTTCGTGAGCGTCCAACACCTGCAAAAAGGCTACGCCGGCACTCCGGTGTTCAGCGACATCAACTGCGAGATCGCCAAGGGCGAATTCGTCACCCTGCTTGGCCCGTCCGGCTGCGGCAAATCCACCCTGCTGCGTTGCATCGCCGGCCTGACCTCGGTGGACAGCGGCCAGATTCTCCTCGACGGCCAGGACATCGTACCGCTGAGCCCTCAGAAGCGGCAGATCGGCATGGTGTTCCAGAGCTATGCGCTGTTCCCCAACATGACCGTGGAACAGAACGTCGCCTTCGGCCTGCGCATGCAGAAAGTCAATGCCGACGACAGCCACAAGCGCGTGCAGGAAGTACTGCAACTGGTGGAACTCAAGGACCTGGCCGGACGTTATCCGCACCAGATGTCCGGCGGCCAGTGCCAGCGCGTAGCCCTGGCCCGCTCGCTGGTCACGCGCCCGCGCCTGCTGCTGCTCGATGAGCCGCTGTCGGCACTGGATGCACGCATTCGCAAGCACCTGCGCGAACAGATCCGTCAGATCCAGCGCGAACTGGGGCTGACCACGATTTTCGTGACCCATGACCAGGAGGAAGCGCTGACCATGTCCGACCGCATCTTCCTGATGAACCAGGGCAAGATCGTGCAAAGCGGCGACGCCGAAACCCTCTACACCGCACCCGTGGACGTATTTGCCGCCGGGTTTATCGGCAACTACAACCTGCTCGATGCCGACAAGGCCAGCCAACTGCTGCAACGCCCGATCAGTGGGCGTATCGCGATCCGCCCCGAAGCCATCGAACTGAGCCGCAGCGGCGAACTCGACGCCCTGGTGCGCAGCCACAGCCTGCTGGGTAACGTGATCCGTTACCGCATCGAAGCCCGTGGCGTGGAACTGGTGGTGGACGTGCTCAACCGCTCGGCGGACGACCTGCACCCGGACGGCCAGCGCCTGGCACTTTCCATCGACCCCAGTGCGCTGTGTGAAGTAGCCTGAGCAACAACGATTGACTGAGAGAGCATGACGGATGGCATTGGTAATTTTTGATTTGGACGACACGCTGATCCACGGTGACTGCGCCACCCTGTGGAGCGAGCAGATGGGCCGCCTCGGCTGGGTCGACCCGGAGTCGTTCATGCGCAAGAACAACGAACTGATGGACGCCTACAGCCGGGGCGAGCTGGCCATGGAAGACTTCATGGACTTCAGCCTGGAGCCGATGATTGGCCGCACGCCGGAGGAAATCGAGCATCTGGTCGAACCGTGGGTCGAAGATGTGATCGAGCCGCTGATCTACAGCGATGCCACCAAAACCATCGCCCGCCACCGGGCGAACGGCGACCGAGTCCTGGTGATCTCCGCATCGGGCACCCACCTGGTCACGCCCATTGCGGCGCGTATCGGTATCGATGAGGTGCTCGGGATCGATCTGGACGTCGGCCATGGCGCGTACAGCGGCCGTACCGTCGGTGTGCTGACCTACCGCGAAGGCAAGATCACGCGTTTGCTGGATTGGTTGGAACGGGAAGGAGAAACCCTGGAAGGGGCGTACTTTTATTCGGATTCGCGCAATGATCTGCCGTTGCTGCTGAAAGTCGATCACCCGCAGGTGGTGAACCCGGATCCGGTGCTGCGCGAGCACGCCGAGAAGGCCGGCTGGCCGATCCACCACTGGGTCTGATTCGACCGAGATCCAAATGTGGGAGGGGCGGTGCGACGATTCGACTTGCTCCCGATGGCGGTGTGCCAGATGAAGAATTCTTCACTGACCCACCGCCATCGGGAGCGGGCCTCCACCCACCTTGACCCTATTTCAATCCCGGATCAGGTCAGGCTTTCGTCAATCACCAACACCAACTTCCCGGCAATCTGGTTGGTCGCCAACTCGGCAAACGCCGCCTCGGCATCCTTGATCGGAAACGTCTTGGCCAACTGTGGGCTCAAGCGCCCTTCGGCGAACAGCGGCCACACCTGCTGGCTCAGATCACTGAACAGGTCAGCCTTGAACTGATCATCACGGCTGCGCAGGGTCGAGCCCAACAACTGAATACGCTTGCCCAGCACCTGTGCCAGGTCCAGCTGCGCCTCGCGGCCCCCCATCAGGCCGATCAACACCCAGCGCCCGTCCAGGGCCAGCAGCTTGAGGTCCAACGCCGCGTAGCTGCCGCCGACCGGGTCGAGGATCACATCGAACGGCCCGAAATCGCGCAACCCTTCGATACCATCGGTGCGCACCACACCGCCTTGGGCCCCGAGGTCTTCGCAGTAGGCCAGGCGCTGCGCCGAACCGACGCTGACCCAGCACGGGCTGCCAAACGCCTTGCACAGCTGGATCGCCGCCGAACCCACGCCGCTGGCGCCCGCGTGCAGCAACACTTTTTCACCGGGCTTGAGCCCTGCCAGCTGGAACAGATTGAGCCACGCCGTGCTGTACACCTCAGGCAAGGCCGCCGCTTCGGCCAGCGACAGGCCTTCCGGCACGGGCAGTACATGGCGAGCATCCACCACCACTTCTTCCGCCATGCCGCCACCGGCCAGCAGCGCGCAGACCCGGTCGCCCACTTGCCAGGACGAGCCGGCCCCGACTTCGCTGATCACCCCGGAACACTCCAGGCCCAGCACATGGCTGACGCCCGGCGGCGGCGGATAGAGCCCCGCCCGCTGCAATAAATCGGCGCGATTGAGCCCCGCAGCCGCCACGCGAATGCGAACTTGGCCTACATCGCACGTAGGACTTGGCGCCTCAACCCACTCCACATGACCTTCAACGCCTTGCAATGCTTTCACAGTGCCTCCATAGTGAGTCTGGACTGAGCCCGTAGCTGTAGCGTCGGGCTTTTTGCATTATGCGACCGGCCCATATGGAACCGGCGACTTCAAAGACGGCCTAATATGCGTTATCAATTGCCCCCGCGTCGAATCAGCATGAAGCATTTGTTCCCCAGCACCGCCCTCGCTCTTTTCATTGGTCTCGGCCTCTCGTCGATGTCGACCAATACGTTCGCAGCCAATAGCTGGGACAATCTTCAGCCTGATCGCGATGAGGTGATTGCCAGCCTTAACGTCGTCGAGTTGCTCAAGCGCCATCACTACAGCAAGCCGCCGCTGGACGACGCGCGCTCGGTGATCATCTATGACAGCTACCTCAAGCTGCTGGATCCGTCGCGCAGCTACTTCCTGGCCAGCGATATCGCTGAGTTCGACAAGTGGAAGACCCAGTTCGACGACTTCCTCAAGAGCGGTGACCTGCAACCCGGCTTCACCATCTACAAGCGCTACCTGGACCGCGTCAAAGCGCGTCTGGACTTCGCCTTGGCGGAGCTGAACAAAGGCGTCGACAAGCTCGACTTCACCGAGAAGGAATCCCTTCTGGTGGATCGCAAGGACGCCCCTTGGCTGACCAGTACCGCCGCGCTCGACGACCTGTGGCGCAAACGCGTCAAGGACGAAGTGCTGCGCCTGAAGATCGCCGGCAAAGACCCCAAGGCCATCCAGGAACTGTTGACCAAGCGCTACAAGAACCAGCTGGCGCGCCTGGACCAGACCCGTGCCGAAGATATCTTCCAGGCCTACATCAATACCTTTGCGATGTCCTACGACCCGCACACCAACTATCTGTCGCCAGATAACGCGGAAAACTTCGATATCAATATGAGTCTGTCGCTGGAAGGCATCGGTGCCGTCCTGCAAAGCGACAATGACCAGGTCAAGATCGTGCGCCTGGTGCCGGCGGGTCCGGCAGACAAGACCAAGCAAGTGGCTCCGGCCGACAAGATCATCGGTGTGGCCCAGGCCGACAAAGAGATGGTCGATGTGGTCGGCTGGCGCCTGGACGAAGTGGTCAAGCTGATCCGTGGGCCGAAAGGCAGCGTGGTGCGCCTGGAAGTGATTCCGCACACCAATGCGCCGAACGACCAGACCAGCAAGATCGTGTCCATCACCCGCGAAGCGGTGAAGCTCGAAGACCAGGCCGTGCAGAAGAAAGTCCTCAACCTCAAGCAGGATGGCAAGGACTACAAGCTGGGCGTGATTGAAATCCCGGCCTTCTACCTGGACTTCAAGGCTTTCCGTGCCGGCGACCCGGACTACAAGTCCACCACCCGCGACGTGAAGAAAATCCTTACCGAACTGCAGAAGGAAAAAGTCGACGGCGTGGTCATCGACCTGCGCAACAACGGCGGCGGTTCCCTGCAGGAAGCCACCGAGCTGACCAGCCTGTTTATCGACAAGGGCCCGACCGTGTTGGTACGCAATGCTGACGGCCGTGTCGACGTGCTCGAAGACGAGAACCCGGGCGCCTTCTACAAAGGCCCGATGGCGTTGCTGGTCAACCGCCTCTCGGCCTCGGCTTCGGAGATTTTCGCTGGCGCCATGCAGGACTATCACCGCGCGTTGATCATCGGCGGCCAGACCTTCGGTAAAGGCACCGTGCAGACCATCCAGCCGCTCAACCATGGCGAGCTGAAACTGACCCTGGCCAAGTTCTACCGGGTTTCCGGGCAGAGCACCCAGCATCAGGGCGTACTGCCGGACATCGACTTCCCATCGATCATCGATACCAAGGAAATCGGCGAGAGCGCACTGCCTGAGGCCATGCCGTGGGACACCATCCGTCCCGCGATCAAGCCCGCGTCAGACCCGTTCAAACCGTTCCTGGCGCAGTTGAAGGCCGACCACGACATCCGCTCCGCCAAGGATGCCGAGTTCGTGTTTATCCGCGACAAACTGGCTTTGGCCAAGAAGTTGATGGAAGAGAAAACCGTCAGCCTCAACGAAGTGGATCGCCGCAAGCAGCACAGCGACATCGAGAATCAGCAACTGGTGCTGGAAAACGTCCGCCGCAAGGCCAAGGGCGAAGAGCCACTCAAGGAGCTGAAGAAAGAAGATGAAGATGCGCTGCCGACCGAGGCGGATAAAACCAAGCCGGAAGACGACGCCTACCTGGCCGAGACAGGCCGGATCCTGCTGGACTACCTGAAAGTCAGCAAGCAGGTGGCCAAGCAGTAAATGATGGCGATTTAATGTGATCGCTCAGCAGAGTGTCATCATATAGACATCATTCTGTCGTGAAATGAAGGACCGTAGGCTTAATGCCTGCGGTCCTTTTTTTTCGATCGAGATCGCCATGACCATGACCGAACAGCTGAATGCATTGGGCTCTATCCTGGCTCAAGGCAGTTTGCACAGCCTGTTCCAACCGATCATCTGCCTGTCAGAACGGCGCATCCTCGGCTACGAAGCCCTCAGTCGTGGCCCGTCCAACAGCCCGCTGCACTCCCCTGTCGCCTTGTTCGCCGTGGCCAGCCACGCAGGGCGCCTCAGTGAACTGGAAATGGCCTGCCGCGAGAGCGCCTGCCGCCGCTTCAGCGACCAGAAGCTGCCGGGCAAGCTGTTTCTCAATATCTCGCCGGAATCCCTGATGGAAACGGCGCACCAACCAGGACGCACCCTGCAACTGCTGCGCGACTTCGGCATTCCACCGAGCCAGGTGGTGATCGAACTCACCGAGCAGACACCCACCGACGATTTCGACGTGCTGCAAACCGCCCTGCATCATTACCGTGACATGGGCTTCGCCATCGCCCTTGATGACCTGGGCGCCGGGTATTCCAGCCTGCGGCTGTGGTCGGAGTTACGCCCGGATTACGTGAAAATCGACCGGCACTTCATCGATGGTATTCATCAGGACGCGCTCAAACGTGAGTTTGTCGGCTCCATCCTGCAAATCGCCCGGGCCTCTCGCGCCCAGGTGATCGCCGAGGGCATCGAACTGCCCGAGGAGCTGGCGGTGCTGACCGAGATGGGGGTCGACCTGGTCCAGGGGTACCTGCTTTGCCGCCCGCAGGAACACCCGCCGCAAGAAGCACGCCTGATGCTGCCCAAGCCCGACAACGCCAATATTGCCCTCAGCGAGGAAGCCAGCGACCTCAGCGCGCTGCTCAACGAACAACCGGCGGTGGATCAGGACACCGCCACTGCCCAAGTGCTGGAATCTTTCCGGCGCCAGGCCAACCTCAATTCGCTGGCGGTGCTGGATGGGCGTGGCCATCCGGTCGGTATCGTGCATCGGCATTCGTTGTCCGATGCGCTGCTCAAACCGTTTGCCACCGACCTCTTCGCGCGCAAGCCGATCAGCCGCCTGATGAGCACTGATTTTCTGGCGGTGGAACTGAGCCAATCCTTGCAGCAAGTCAGCCGGCTGCTCACCAGCCGCGCCCGGCAACGCATCGAAGAGGATTTCATCATCACGCTCAACGGCGACTACCTGGGCCTGGGCCGGGTGATCGACGTGCTCAAGCTGATCACCGAACTGAAAATCCAGCAAGCGCGCTACGCCAACCCATTGACCCTGTTGCCGGGCAATGTGCCGATCCAGCAGTGCCTGACGCGGCTGTTGCAACAGCAACGGGAGTCGGTGATTTGCTATGTGGATATCGACAGCTTCAAGCCGTTCAACGATATCTACGGCTACGGGCGTGGGGATGAGGTGTTGTTGTGCCTGGCACAATGCCTGAACGACCGGGTCGACCCCAGCCGCGACTTCGTCGGGCATATCGGTGGCGATGACTTTTTGCTGGTGCTGGGGCCGCAGGATTGGCGCAAGCGGCTCAACCAACTGCTGGACGACTTTCACACCCAATGCCGACGTTTCTACCGCGCCGAGCACCTGGATGCAGGCTGCTTCGTGGCCTTGAACCGCCAAGGTATACGCCAGGAGTTTGCGTTGCTGTCGCTGTCCATCGGCGTGGTGCATTTATATCCACAGGCCTGTGGACAACTCGATGCCAGCCAGTTGGCCGAACTGGCATCCCAGGCCAAACACCACGCCAAGGATGTGGCCGGCTACAGCATCCACGTGATCGACAGCCTGGATTTACTGCCACAGGCGCTTTAGGCCTCGGCGGACTCCGGGTACTCGTATTCGAATACGCGCACCACTTCCGAGGCGTGCCAGGAGGCGGCGGCCACCCCATCGGATGGCCCGCTGAAACGCCCCAGGCGCTCCACGCACTCAAAGAAACCGGTGCGCGGCAGGCGGCTGGCGCCCTGACTGATCACCAGGGAGCTGCGTAACGGCTGCTCGGCCTTGGCGTCCAGCGCAGCCAGGTGTTCCAGCGCGGCGGCCAGGGTTTGCATGGCCGGCGTGGGAAATTGCAGGCGCTCCAGCAGTGCGCGGTAGGTCAGCAGATGGCGCTGGCGGCGCGCCTGGTCCAGTTCATTCAATAACCCATCCCAGTGTTGACGGCTGATACGTAAGCTCAAGACTCGTCCCTCCAACCTGCAACGCCCAGTTCCCAGGCCAGGCTGCGGCGGATCGCGGCATCCGGCTGGCGTTCACCACTTTCGATCAATCCAAGATACGAGGGGCTGATACCCACGGTACGCGCCAGGGTCTCGATGGCCAGGCCCTTGGCTTCGCGCAAGCCGCGCAGGTCAGCGAGCGGGCGCAGGTCCTGGGCGACAGCGGCTTGGGCAGTAGAAGGCGAAGGTGACGTAGGCTGTTGCTGACCGGCAGCTTTTAGCAGCGCCTGGTACTGATCCCATGGCAACACCGCATATTCGGGTTCGCCATTCCGTGAAATTATCTGAATATCCATGACCGCCCCGTAGGATAACAACACTTACTAAGTAAGCACTTTCCTTAAGCACCTTCTTAAGAGTGTAATCCTAACAGCCACAAAGGTCGCAGGGGGATAGCACTGTCGTCAGTTTTTTTGCGGGTTTTCATTGGCCAGCAAGGCCGGTGTCGCAGGCAGCCGCTCAACCACGGCGAGCTTTTCCGGGCGCTGCGCCTCACGCCAGGCACGAAAGGCGCTGAGTTCGCCTTCCAGGGTCTTCATGACCCATGCCAGCACCGCAATGTCGTCGAGCATGCCGAACATGGGGATAAAGTCCGGGATCGCATCAACCGGGCTGAGGAAGTACATCAGCCCCGCCACCACCGAAACCAGCGCCTTGGGACTGATCGCACGGTACTCGCCGCGCCAGTAGGCCAGGCACAGGGACTGGAGCAGCTTGAGGTCATCCTTGAGTTTGCCCAAGCGGTTCCCCTGGCTTGAGCCCTTGGCGGCAACGGCGAACAGCAGGGTCGGCAACCGTCCACGGCCGAGCAGGCGAGCGGCCATGGGCAGGAAGCGGGTGAAATTGAAGGGTGGTTTCATTCGTCACTCCAGTTCCAGGCAACAGAAAAGGTTATCCACACAAATTGTGGATAACCTTGTGAACAGAGCCCGTTTTCCTGGCTGAAAGCCACGGTTTACAAGGCTTGCAGTCAGATCGGGCGTTTTTTGCGCACATGAAAAAAACCCAAGAATTCATTGACTTGGCGCTTGCGTGCGGATAGCCGTACTCGAACCTTATATCAGACTGTTTCAGGTTGCGGACGTTCGTTTGGATTGGCGGAGCCGTGAATGGGGGAACCGCAGAAACGACAACGCCCCGTCGAGACGGGGCGTTGGGTGTTCAGGCGCCGATTACTTCTTGGCGGCTGGTGCGTCAGGGGCTTCAGCCTTGGCCGGGTCCTTGATGCCCAGCAATTCCAGGTCGAATACCAGCACGGAGTTGGCTGGAATCGCAGGGCTCGGGCTCTGGGCGCCGTAAGCCAGGTCGGACGGGATGTACAACTCGACCTTCTCGCCAACGTGCATCAGTTGCAGGCCTTCGACCCAACCAGGGATCACACCGCTGACCGGCAGGTCAATCGGGCTACCGCGATCCACGGAGCTGTCAAAGGTCGTGCCGTTGGTGAGTTTGCCGGTGTAGTGAACGGTCACCACGTCGGTAGGCTTAGGCTGAGGGCCATCGGCCTTCTTCACGATCTTGTACTGCAGACCGGAAGCGGTAGTGACGACGCCGTCTTTCTTGGCATTGTCTTCGAGGAATTTCTTGCCGGCGGCTGCCGACTCTTCGCTCATCTTGGCCATGCGTTCTTCAGCACGCTTCTGCAGTGCGGCAAACGCTTCGACCAGTTCGTCGTCTTTCAGCTTCTGTTCTTTCTTGCCAACGGCATCTTCGATGCCTTGGGCTACCGCTTTGGAGTCCAGATCATCCATGCCTTCTTGGGCAAGGCTCTTGCCCATGTTCAGGCCGATGCCGTAGGAAGCTTTCTGCGCCGGGGTTTTCAGCTCTACGCTGGTCTGCGAATCACAACCCGCAAGTACCAGGCTAACCAGGGCCACCGCCGCCGCCAACCGATGCTGTTTCATGCTATTTCCTTGTTCATGCGCCAAAAGGGCATTTGAATAAAGTCGCGAGCTTATCAGGCGGCCACGACCAATGGCTACCGGCATGTGAGCAGGAAACTTCTGATAAGTTCACGTGTTTAAAAGCATTTTCATTCATGATGGGCCCCCGCGATGGATCGTGGGTCCGCCTACTACCAGCCTCATGGCCACTTGCCGCACTTGTGGCGTAGTGGCATAACAACGCAACCCCTCGACAAGGCCGAGACAAGGATAGCCATCTTGCGCATTTTTTCCCGTGTTTTACTGCTGATATTCGCCATTTTTGCCCTATTGCTGGCCGTGGTGATCTATTACACCGTCAATCCCAAGTTGCCGGACTACGTCCCCGTGAAGCAGGTGCACTACCAGGATCAATGGAGTGCCGCCGACCGCCAGACCTATTACTTCACGCCCCAGGGCACCCAGGTCAAGGGCCTGCATTACGACTGGTTCACTGCCCTGGAGTTGCCGTTTTCCGATCAGCGCTTTGCCACGCCCGAGTACCTGGCGCGCTTCGGTTTCCTGGTGGATCCCAAGCAAGTGCCCACCGCGCAGAACCCCGGCAACCTACCCGTGGGTTTCGCCCGACACAAGAACGCCGACGACCCCAGCGAATACCTGGATATCACCTGTGCCGCCTGCCACACCGGCGAGCTTCACTTCAACGGCCAGGCCCTGCGTATCGACGGGGGTTCCGCGCAGCACGTGCTGCCCTCCAGCGTGCCCACCTTGCGCGGCGGCAGTTTCGGCCAGGCCCTGGTGGCCAGCCTTGCGGCAACGTATTACAACCCGTGGAAATTCGAGCGTTTCGCCCGCCACGTGCTGGGTCACGATTACGACGATCACAACAAGGAGCAACTGCGCCAGGACTTCAAACAGTCGCTGAACCGGTTCCTCAAAGTCGCCTGGAATGACACCCATCGCGGCCTCTACCCCACCGAAGAGGGCCCGGGACGCACCGACGCCTTTGGCCGCATCGCCAACGCCAGCTTCGGCGACGCCATTTCTCCGAATAATTACCGCGTCGCCAACGCACCTGTGGACTACCCGCAACTGTGGGATATCTGGACCTTCGACTGGGTGCAATGGAACGGTTCAGCCCAGCAACCCATGGCCCGCAATATCGGCGAAGCCCTCGGCGTGGGCGCGACCCTGACGTTCTTCGACGGTGCCGGCCAGCCGCTCCAGGGCGATGCGCGCTACCCGTCCAGCGTGCGCGTGCGCGACCTGAACCTGATCGAAGAAACCCTGCAACGCCTCAAGCCCCCCACCTGGCCGGAAGATCTGTTCGGCGCCATCGACAAGCCCCTCGCGGCCCAAGGCCGCGCGCTGTTCACCGAGAACTGCGCCGGCTGCCATGTGCCGGCCGTCACCCAGGAACAGGGCCGCCCGGTGCAGCACCTGAAGATGCTCCCGGTGGACTACATCGGGACCGACCCGGGCACCGCCAGCAACATTGCCGACCAGCGCTATGACCTCAGCGCCCTGCAATGGGACCCTGCGGAACTGGCCAAGCTCAATGTCGAACTGCACCCCACGCCCACCGAACCACTGGACCTGAAAAAAGTCTCGGTGGCCAAGGGCCTGGCCTACGTCACCGCCTTCGTTGAGGACCACGCCTACCGCGCAGCCGGTGTGACCCCGGCCGAGCGGCCGCGCCTGGACGGTTACGGCCTGCCTATCGGCGTGCGCGAGTTGCGCGCCTACAAGGCGCGGCCATTGGCCGGCGTATGGGCCACCCCACCGTTCCTGCATAACGGCTCCGTGCCGACGATCTACCAATTGCTCTCGCCCCAGGACGAACGCAGTACCACCTTCTATAAAGGCACCTTCAACTACGACCCGCGTCACCTGGGCTTTGAGACCGCAGCCTTCAAGAATGCCTTCCTGTTCGATACCAAAATCACCGGCAACCACAACAGCGGCCACGAATTCCGTGCCGGCCAACGTGGCAATGGCGTCATCGGCCGTGGCTTGTTGCCGCAGGAACGCTGGGCGCTGCTGGAATACCTGAAAGTGCTGGGCGGCCCGCTGGAGCAACAACTGCCATGATGATCCGATCTCGATACGACCAACCTTCCCTGCTTGCCCGCCTGTGGCTGCGCATCGGCGCGTTTCTCGGCAAGACCCTGCTGTGGCTGGTGGGCCTGGGCCTGCTCGGCTGGCTGGCGAGCACGGCGTGGTTTGCCTGGCAGCACAGCGGCCCGGTGTCGCCGGATGAGCAGATCCCGCCCGGTGAAGCGGCGATGACCCAAGGCATTATCCAGACCGCTGTGCGCATCGTTGACCAGCACCGCGAAGGCACGCGTTACCTGCGCGATGCCCATGCCAAGGCCCATGGTTGCGTGAAGGCCGAAGTCAGCGTGCCCGCCGACCTCGACCCGGCATTGCGCCAGGGCGTCTTCGCTGAGCCGGGCAAGACCTGGCAGGCGATGATGCGCCTGTCCAACGGCAACGCCTACCCGCAGTTCGACAGCATCCGCGATGCGCGCGGCATGGCGCTCAAACTGCTCGATGTGCCAGGTAAGCAGCTGCTGGCGGACCAGCAGGCGCGGGCCGAACAGGACTTCGTGATGTTCAGCCACCCGAACTTCTTTGTCAGCGATGTGGCTGAATACGCGCAGAACATCGGCGCCCAGGCCGACGGCAAGAAAGTCCTGGCGTTCTTCCCCAAGGCCGACCCACGCAGTTGGCAAGTGCGCCACCTGTTTATCGCCCTGGCGACCCTGGCCCCCGCGCCGGCCAGCCCAACGCAGACCACCTACTTTTCGGTTTCGCCCTATAAGTTCGGTGCGGCCAACGCCAAGTTCCGTGTCGCGCCCGACCCGCAGAGCTGCCCGGAATACGTGCTGCCGAAACAGAACCAGGACCTGCCGAATTTCCTGCGCAGTGCCTTGAACCAGCAGTTGTCCACCGATCGCGTACCGGCGTGTTTCGTGCTGCAGATCCAGCGGCAGAACCCGCAGAAGTACATGCCGATCGAAGACACCAGCATCGAATGGAAGGAAAGCGATGCGCCCTATGAAACCGTGGCGAAGGTGAAGATCCCGCCACAGGATTTCGATACACCCGCGCTTAACCTGGCGTGCGACAACCAGTCGTTCAACCCGTGGTTTGGGGTAGAGGCGCACCGGCCCATCGGGGGGATCAATCGCTTGCGTAAAGCAGTGTATGAGGCGGTGAGTGATTATCGGCACAGCCGCAACTTGTAAGGTTGGGGGGCTGGACTCCGTCAAGTGGTGGGAGCCCCCTCAAATATAAAATAACTTATTGATTATTAAGAATTAAAACCTCCCCATTAAACGACCGGGTTGTTGTGGCGAGCGGGCTTGCCCCGCGTTGGGCTGCGCAGCAGCCCCAAAACCA
>NZ_JBMDIS010000096.1:0-23762 GCF_057808775.1 Pseudomonas sp. FG86
CTTCGCAGCCCAACGCGGGGCAAGCCCGCTCGCCACAACAAGCCCGCTCGCCACGACAAGACCTCCTGCCACAATGTCACCGATAAATAAACCGGTTGACCACTCCCTCCAGCATCTCTTGCCGACCGCTCACGGCCTGTGGGTTCAGTTCATGGGCAAACGCATGTTCGGCCAGCGATTCCAGGCTGAACTCACCGGCCAGCACGGCTTGGCCCAGCGGCTGCTGCCAGCCGGCATAACGCTGGTCCTTGAACTGCTGCAACTGGTCGTTCTGCACCATGGCCGCCGCACGTTCCAGCGCCAGGGCGAGTACATCCATGGCGGCGACATGCCCGTGGAACAAGTCCACCTCGTCCAGGCTCTGGCGGCGCACCTTGGAGTCAAAGTTATAGCCGCCATTCTTGAACCCGCCAGCCTTGAGGATTTCATACGTGGCCAGGGTCATTTCCTCGACGCTATTGGGGAACTGGTCAGTGTCCCAACCGTTCTGCGGGTCGCCGCGGTTGGCGTCGATGCTGCCGAAGATCCCCAGGGACACGGCGGTGGCGATCTCATGATGAAAACTGTGCCCGGCCAGTGTCGCGTGGTTGGCCTCGATATTCACTTTGATCTCATGTTCCAGCCCGTACTCATGCAAAAAGCCGAACACCGTGGCGCTGTCGTAATCGTACTGGTGCTTGGTCGGCTCCTGGGGCTTGGGCTCGATCAGCAGGTCGCCCTTGAAGCCGATCTTGTGCTTGTGCTCCACCACCATGCGCATAAAGCGCCCGAGCTGTTCGCGCTCGCGCTTGACGTCGGTGTTGAGCAGGGTTTCATAACCTTCACGGCCGCCCCAGAGTACGTAGTTGGCACCCTTGAGCCGCAGGGTAGCGTTCATCGCGCTGAACACCTGGGCGGCAGCGTAGGCAAACACTTCAGGGTCGGGGTTGCTCGCTGCGCCAGCGGCAAAGCGCGGGTTGCTGAAGCAATTGGCGGTGCCCCACAGCAGCTTGATACCGGTTTGTTCCTGATGGCGCTCCAGGTGGTCGACCATCTGCGCGAAGTGGTTGCGGTACTCCTTGAGCGAGCTGCCTTCCGGCGCCACATCGGTGTCGTGGAAGCTGTAGTAGTCGATGCCCAGCTTGGAGAAAAACTCAAAGGCCGCGTCAGCCTTGCCGATGGCCACTTCCATCGGCTCACCGCTGCGTTGCCACGGGCGCTTGAAGGTGCCCATGCCAAACATATCCGCCCCCGGCCACACAAAGGTGTGCCAGTAACAGGCGGCCATGCGCAGGTGCTCGCGCATCGGTTTGCCGAGGATCAGCTTGTTCGCGTCGTAATGGCGGAAGGCGAGGGGAGAGTCGCTGGCAGGGCCTTCGAAGCGCACCTGATCGACACCGGGGAAGTACGGCATGGGCGTGTTCCTTATTGTTCTTGGCGATGTCTGGATACTAGCAACGGCACCTGGGCTGCTGATTATGAAAATCACCAAGGTGTAGTGCGATTTTGAGTGGCGAGGGCTAGTCTGTTACCACTGGCCCCCGGATAAAAACAATGAAAACCCTACCGCCCGTCCACCGCATCGCCCTGTTGTTCAACGGCAGCAAAATCTACGACCGTGGCATCATCGCCGGCATCGGCAACTACCTGAGCAGCACGCGCGCGTCCTGGGATTTGTTCCTGGAAGAGGATTTCCTCTGTCGCCTGCGCGGCATCGAGCGCTGGCAGGGTGACGGCATCATTGCCGATTTCGATGACCCGCTGATCGGCGAGGCATTGGCCGATTGCAAACTGCCGGTGGTGGCCGTGGGCGGCTCTTATGAAGATGCGCGCGCCTACCCCAAGGGCATTCCCTACGTCGCCACCGATAACCATGCCTTGATGAAGCTGGCCTATGAGCATTTGATCGAGGCCGGGTTGACCCGCTTTGCCTGTTTCAGCCTGCCCGAAGCCCAGGCCAATCGCTGGGCCCAGGAGCGCGAAAAAGCCTTTCGCCGCCTGCTGCAACGCGATGGCCTGCACGTCGAGGTCTATCGTGGCCTGGGGACCAGTGCGCCGTTGTGGGACAGCGCGGTGGAACAGCAGATCGCCTGGCTGCACAGCCTGCCCAAACCGATTGGCATCATCGCCGTCACCGATGCCCGCGCGCGGCAGTTGCTGCAGGCCTGCCTCACGGCCGGGATCGCGGTGCCGGAGGAGGTGGCGTTGATCGGCATCGACAACGATCCGCTGACCCGCACCCTGACGCGGGTGCCGCTCAGTTCGGTGATCCAGGGCACCGAGACCATGGGGCGTACGGCCGCCGCGCTGTTGCATCAGATGCTGCACGGCAAACCCTGCGCGGGCACGCAGATTCTGGTACCGCCGGAGGCGATCAATGTGCAGGCTTCCAGCGTGCATCAACCCTTAGGTAATCCGTATGTGATGCAGGCGCTGCTGTTTATCCGGCAGTACGCCTGCCAAGGCATCAAGACCGCGCAGGTGGCGGCCTATGTCGGTGTGTCGCGCTCATCCCTGGAAGCGCATTTTCGCAAGGCGCGTGGTTGCAGCGTGCATGACGAGATCCTGCGCTTCAAACTCGCGGCCGCTGCCAAGGGCCTGGAAAGCCACGAACTGGCGATTGCCGATATTGCCGCCAAGTGTGGCTTCAAGTCGGCGCAGTACCTGCACACGGTGTTTCGCCGCGAGTTCGGCTGTACGCCGCGCGAGTACCAGCAGGGCTAAAAAAGTAACCCCAGCAAGGAGGCTTTGACGGCTGCTTCTGCTTTGTTGCTGGCCTGGAGTTTGCGCATGGCGTTGACCAGATGAAACTTCACGGTCCGTGTGTCGATGTTGAGGATCATGCTGATCTCGACATAGGTTTTGCCCAGGGCCGTCCACCTCAAGGTCTCTTTTTCCCGTGCGGTCAGGGCCCGGTGGATGTCTGGCAAGCACTTTTCGGAAAAGAAGCGCGTCATCGATTCGTGTGCCAACTGCGTCAGCCAGATCAACTTGTTCTCGATGTGCTCGAGTTCCGTGGTCGAGATGTATTCACTGGAGCGCGACACCGAGAGCAATCCAATCGCGTTAGGGCCGCGTTGCGACGACAAGCACCAACCATGATTAAGCTGGTAATGGCGCGCTTCCTCCCAGAAGGCCAGGTGTTGCTGCTGTTGGGCGGCGGACCAGTGCAGCGGGATGGAGCGGGTCAGGCCATGGGCGACTGTGGGGTCTTGGGAGAAGTAGTTTTCGCTGACGTACTTCTGTTCCCACGAGCGGGGGTAGTTGGAAATCAGTACATATTGCGAAGCGCTCGACGGCAATGGAACTTTTAATCCATAAGAGCAGAACTCGAAGCCTAAGTTGGACGTTATCGTGTGCAGTTTATTGAAGAGTTCATGTTCGGTCGCGCAGTCGGACACGGCCTCTATTAATGTTTCGCGCCATTCTTTCACCAATAATACCTTCCGTGGTCAACGCCCCTGATGCTGGGAGGCGGGAGCGGATTATACAGGCTCTGCGGGTGATGAAGGGCGTGCGGTTGCGGGGTATCGAGTTGCCTGAAAAAGTCCGCAACACCGCATTCGACGTGGGACGCAGGTGAAATGAAGTCAGTAGTCGGCGCATTAAGCTTGATTATTTATTAGTACGGCAGTACTAGAAAGTCGGTTTTTGACCCGTAAGTTCTGCTTGGGCGGCGAGGGCTTCGATCGACCTGCCCATTTGGGCAGCTACTCACACAGTGATGGGTTTGTTGTACTTGCTTAATCATATTGGCTGGCTGGGTAGTTGGCATGCTTACGGCAATAACAGGGACGGTTGGCGAACTTTTGCCAGGGATGGCACGCGCGTTGGCTAACTATCGGTACGAAGTATTCGTTAAAACATTGGGTTGGCCGTTACATTGCGAGGAGGGTATTGAACTGGATGCGTTTGATCGTCCAGATACTGTCTATGTAGTGGCCTGTGATCGTGATCGCGAAATATTTGGTTGTGCCCGACTGCTTCCCACTAATGGGCCGTATTTGTTGGGGGAAGTTTTTCCGCATTTGATGGGTGCAAGTTCCCTGCCTTTTTCGCCGGGTATCTGGGAGCTTTCCCGGTTTGCCATCAGCCAGCCCAAGGGCCAGGTATTAACCGCCGCGCAAGCTTGGAAAAATACAGTAACGCTGGTTCGGGAAGTCATTGATGTTGCGCGCTCCAAGGGCGCTTTTCGATTGATCGCGTTCAGTGCGGTAGGCAATGAGCGCTTGCTCAAGCGGATGGGCGTCAATACCCGCCGGATTTCACCGCCACACCTGATCGATAACCAGAGCGTTGTGCCTTTCTGGATCGAGATCGACGACCAAACCACCCGTGCCTTATGCCTGGCCGCCTGAACACCCATGCCACGCAGGTGGGACGAGAATATCGATGAGCAGAGTCATAGGTTTGGCCGCGTGCGACTGGTATGCCTTGCAGCATCTGGACCAGCAGGTGTCGGTGGTGGGGCGCACGCAGCAACAGATTGAACAGCGCGTGATAGCAGCCTGCGAGCATTCGGCCACCGAACATAACATCCCGGTGGCGTGGCAAGACGAACACGGTAACCTCGTTGCCTTTTGCATTGTGCATTTCGATCGGCGCACCACGATCAATGGGGTGGGCACTGCCTATTTTTCAACCCTGATCGCGTTACCCCAGGCAAGCGCCTTGCAGGCGCTGATGCACAGTTCAATCGACTATATAAACAGCTCGCGGTTGTTGCCCCGGCAGGTGACTGAGTTGGTCGGCCCCATCCACAGTTCATTCCTGATTGAGCGCGGGCTGCGTACGTTCGAGTCCGACTTTAATGTGTTTTCATTGCCCGCCAATACGCAGGCACTCGCGGATGCATTGACCGAGGCGGGTTTCCACAAAGAAAAAGACCTGATCGAGATTGTCTTTGAACCGCCTGCCCAGGGTTATCAATACCAGGCCTTGGAAGACAAACTCACGCAACGATTGGCCGATATCCAGTTTGTTCATTGTGGCCAGGATGAGCTGGTCGCCAAGAGTCAGCAATTGGCCGACTGTTATAACCGCGCCTGGGAACGCAACTGGGGTTATAGCCCGGCGTCGAAAGGGCAGTTTGAAGTGGCGGCGCGCAATATCAATAATATTTCTGCGTTGATCGCCGAGCGGCATGGTGAAGTGGTCGGTTTCACTATGTTTGCACCCGCCTTGAATCAACAGGGGTTATATGGCCGGGCGTTTTTCACCGGTGTCGCGCCGGCTTATCAACGCAAGGGATTGTCGGTTGCGCTCACGCTGAAGTTATCCGCGATTGCATTAAGTGTGGTCGGACGCGGACGCATCAGTGTGTCCTGGATGCTCGAAGATAACATCATGGTACTGCGCACCATGCGCCACCTGACTCAAGAGGGTGTTTGCCATGAACGCGCTTATCGAATTTATAGATATGCCACGCCGGCTGAATGAGAGTGTTATGCGCATAGATGACGTCGCCTTCAAATCGAAAGAGTTGGGTTATTACACCTACTTCCCTAAAGTGCGTTCGGCCTGTGGTCGCGACATGACCCTCGCCGACGGGCGCACGCTGTTGAACTTTGCGTCGTGTGATTACTTGGGTTTGTCCAATAACGAACGTATGAAAGAGTCGGCCATCGCGGCCATTCGCGAGTACGGTTCGAACATCGGCGGGCCGATGATTTTCAGTGGTTTTACTGAGTACCACGAGCGCTTGCAAAACCGTTACCGTGATTTGTTCGGTGGTCGCACCACGCTGATGTTTACCACGTCGTACCAAGCGAACTTCGGGGTGATCCCCTTGGCCGCTGAGCGTGCCGATCTGATTTTGCTGGACAAGCTGTCCCATGTCTCGATCTGGGACGGCGTGAAGCTATCGGGTTGCCCGTTCAGGGCCTACAGCCACGGCGACGTGGAGATGCTCGGGCAGTTGGTGCAGCTCAACCAGGACAAGAAAATCCTGGTTATCAGCGACGGCGTGTTCTCCGCCGACGGGGATGTGGCCGATCTTGCCGCCATCGTGGCGTTGAAGCAGGTGCATCCGCAACTCGAAATCTACATCGACGATGCACACGGCGTGGGGATGTTGGGCGACTCCGGTCAGGGCGCCTGTGAGTCGGCGGGGGTCGCCGCGCAGGTTGACTACATTGTCGGCACCATGAGTAAGGCGTTCGGCTCTTCCGGTGGGTTCGTGGTGTTCAAGGATGAGGCGTTCGCCGAACGGGTGCGGTTCCGTTGCCCGACCTATAACGCTTCGCGCTCGGTGTCGCCGGGTGTCGCTTCGGCATCGTGCACCGCGCTTGAGATCAATGCCACGCAGGGCGCCGAACGCCGCCAGGCGCTGGCTGAACTGACACGCTACACCCACCAACAACTGAGCGCCCTGGGCGTGGACAAACTCAGCTCGCGGACGGCAGTGATTCCCGTGGTGTTCAAGGACCCGATGGAGGCCGCACGGGTCAATGCCGAGCTGGTTGACCAAGGCATCATGGGGTCGCTGTTTGTGCCGCCCTTCGTACCCAACCATCAGTCCCGGATCAGGCTGTGCCTGACGTACAACCACACGGTGGCCGATGTGGATTACTGCATTACAGCCCTGCGCAGCGTGATCTGAGACCGCCGTCGGTTCCCCAATGCCAGCGGGCGCCTGCGTCCGCTGTTTAATCCGTCAACGAAGTGGTAATGAAATGGTTCAGGTGGCTTCGGCTCTGTTGGGCATCGTGCTTTTCTATTTTGTGTTGTGTAAAGGCCTGGGACTGTTGGTGCTCAACCGAGGCGTGCGGGTGAACTACACAAGAAAGGTCGGGCACTTTGCGATGTTCCTGCTGCCCAGCCTGTTTTTCGCCTTGTTCAATATTCAAAGCACCCATGAGCGCTTGCTGCTGTCGATGGTGTCGACCGCCATCCTGTTCCTGGCGATGTGTGGGTGGTCTCGCCGTCGGTCCCTCACTGCCCAACATATGTTTGCCAGTATTGATCGCCCGGAAGACTCGCCGCACACCCTTTCCTGGTTGGTGAGCCAGACCGTGGCAGGGTTGTTCGTGCTGTGGGTGACCCAGTATTGCTGGTTGGCGCTCGGGGTACCGGTGGAGTTGATATACATCACGATCCTGGCCACCACCTTCGGTGACGGGCTGGCAGAGCCGGTGGGTGTCCGTTTTGGTAAGCACGAGTACGTTGCGAAAGGCTTTTTTGTCGATAAGAAATTCAAGCGAACCCTTGAAGGCTCGGCCACTGTGTTTGTGATGTCGATGGTGTTTTGCGTGGCATTCGAGCAGTACTTTTCAGCGGGACAGTTTTTCCTGCTCTGCGCCGTGTTCCCACTTGCACTGACGCTGACGGAAGCCAAATCCCCGCACACCTGGGATACGCCGTTTCTGTTCCTGGTCGGTAACGCCATCGTGACGGGGGTGTACCTGCTGTGATTTATCTGATTCGCCATGCCTCACCCAAGGTCGACTATTCGCGCTGCGGTGCCGCACTGGCCAAAGTCCGCCTGGATGAATACAACCACACCGCCCTGATCGAAGAAGACGAAATCAGCGGCTTCTTGAACCGTACGCCGTTGTCGCAGCCGCTATTGAGCGCCGAGGCCACCATCTTGTCTTCACCCGTCAACCGGGCCTATGCCACGGCGTGCCGGTTGTTCGATGCGCAGCGTGTCCAGCGGGACAGCCGCTTGCACGAGTACGACCTGCGCTTGAGCGCCATTCCCTGGGTGACGATGGGCTTGAGGCAATGGTTCGCCCTGCATCGGGTGGCCTGGCTGCTGGGCATTTCATTGGGCGCGGCCTCCCGCAAGGACGAGTACCGTCGAGCGGCCGCGGTCGCCGACGAGCTCTATGCCGCCAGCACCGAGGCGGGCAAGACCGTGGTCGTCGTGTCCCACGGCATGTTCCTGCGATCGGTGCGCCAGCGCCTGCAAAAGCAGGGTATGCAGGCGCATACGGTTTATCGCTCAGGGTGTTTCACGGTCGAAACCTTAACCCCATGAAAGGGATTGCGTGCACGTGAAGAAGATACTGCTGTTAGGCGCCAGTGGGTTTATCGGACGAGGGGTCTACGAACGCCTTGACCCATTGCCGGGGATTGACGTTATCCGCCATTCGCGTTCGCCCAGGGCGGGGTACACGGCGTGCGAAATCGGCTCGCCGGCATTCGATAAGCTGGTCGACGAGTGTGATTGCATTGTCAATTGCACCGGCATCGGGCTTAGCCGCCTGGGCACGGCCGGCGCCAGTAACAAAGCCCTTACCGAGCAGATACTGGCCGCGATCAAACCCGGTGCCACGGGCAAGAAACCGTTCTTTCATTTGAGCAGCGTCAAAGCCTACAACCCAGAGCAACGAGTGGATGCCTACGCCGATGACAAGTACGCGGCCGAGCAGGTGATTCACCTCAATTGCGACAAAGTGCAGGGCGTGATATTGCGCGTGCCGACGGTACTGGGGCGGCATGACAAGAACCTGCTGCCGATGATTTCGATGTGCCGGTTGAAGCTGCTGCCGAAGGTCACCGGCCAACTTCCGGCCCTGCATGTGATTGGGGTGGAGAGTATTGCCACCTGCATTATCCAATGGTTGGCGCGCGTGCCTGACCCGGCACTGCACACGTATTACCTGCTCAGTGACCGCACGGTGACGTACAACGATCTGGTGGGCGAAGTGTATGCCCGCTTGCAACCACTGGCGCGCAGTGCCCGGTTACGTTCGGTCAGTGTGCGCGGGTTGGCCAAGGTCTACAAAGTGCTGACGTTCATGGACCGGTTCAGGCGCGGGCGCAAGCTGTTTCCATGGGCGCGCTTCAATGATCTGTTTGTGTGCCCTTGGCACATCGAAAGCGGTGTAGACGTGATCCAGACCCCGCTCAGGGTGTCGGCGTTGATAGGAGACTACTTTGAAAACGCTCAGGGTTGATGTGGCGTTAAGCCTGCTGACGCCGTTGGCATGTGCATCGGCGGTCCTCGTGTATTACGCCGGCCTGACATTCGTGGTGCCAATCATCATGGCCAGTGTCCTGCTGCTGGCAGAGCTGTATTTTCTCCGGGAAACCGACAGCGACAGCACCTTCGATAAAGGCATCAAGAGCGGCTTCATGGTGTCCTGTGCCATATCGATCGTCATGTTGTTGCAGTTGCTGATGCGCAGCGATGTGCTGTTGCACCTTGTCGGCTCGTTGCTGATCGCCGGTGGGATCGGTTTGCGTGCCCATGGAAAGATCGTCCTCGGGCGGCACTTTTCCCACTCGCTGCGGGTACTTGCCGATCATCAGTTGGTCAAGGTCGGCGCCTTCAAATATATCCGGCATCCGGCGTATTTGGGCACGTTGCTGATCGTGACCGGCTTTGCCTTGTACACGAGTATCTACGCGGCACTGGTCATCTTTTTTTTGGCACTTGCGTTGATTCTCAAGCGCGTGAGTCAAGAGGAGAAAATGCTGCTGGGGTATTTCGGTGCCGCCTACAGGCAGTACCAGTTCGATAGTTTCAAAGTCATCCCGTTTGTTATCTGACTCGGTTATTTAAAAGGAGCGTTTATGAACACTGTGCATGAAGCAAAAATCAAGCAGATCGTCGCCAAGGTATTGGGGGTCAATGCCGAGGAGATTCGCAACCACGAAAACTTTGTCGAGGCGTATGGTGCCGATTCAATGTCAGGCATAGAAATCCTGGCGGGGATCGAGGGGGCTTTCCAGGTGCGCGTCGATGAAGCCTATCTGCCGCAGATCATCAGTGTGGATTCCATTCTCGGGTTTATCCACGAGACCTTGCCTGCGGCCGAGTGTGCATGATGAGCGCCGACAAGGGCAGGAGGGTGGTGGTCACGGGGCTGGGGCCGGTCAGTCCGATCGGCATCGGCAAAGCCGCGTTTTTCCAGGCGTTGAAAGCCGGGGTCAATGGCTCGGCGCCGCTTTGCAAAATCGACACCGACCGGTTCGAGCGCAAATACGGCTGTGAAGTGAAAGCGCCGGTCGGCCCCTTGATCCCGAATTTTGCCGCCTTCGCGCACGCCGGGGCTGCCAGCCATTTTGCCCTTGCCGCCACTGAACTGGCGCTGGCCGACGCGGGTATCGAGCGCGCCGCAATTCGCGGCCAGCGCGTCAATTGTTATTTCGGCACCACCTATGGCGAGTCTGATCGGATCGACAGCATGGTGACGGCCATGGCCGACCCCCAGTCGGACCCACAGCCGTCAGTCGACCCGGTGTTTGCCTCTGAAATCAGCCGTGATGTGCTCCGGTCAATCGGTTCGACCGGTGAGTCACTCACCATCGGCAACGCCTGCTCGGCCAGCAACACCGCGCTGATCTTTGGCTACGAGGCTATCCAGGCCGGGGACTGCGATATTGCTGTGTGCGGTGGCAGTGACGCGGTCTACAAGGCCACCTTCGCCACCTTCCATCGCTTGGGCAGCATGACCGACAAAGACTGCACGCCGTTCAATACCGGGCGTAAAGGCGTGCTGACCGCCGAAGGTGGCAGTGCCCTGGTGCTTGAGGATTACGAGCGGGCGCTGCGTCGGGGTGCGCCGATCTATGGGGAAGTGCTGGGGTTTTCGATGAACTGCGATGCCGACCATATGGTCAGGCTCAATCACCAGCGTGTCGGCGAGTGTCTGCAGGCGGCGTTGGCCAAGGCGGCAGTGGCGCCGGCTGAGGTGGGGTATATCTGTGCCCACGGCACTGGCACCGTGGCCAATGACAGCAACGAATACCAGGCCATCGAAGCGGTGTTCGGCGCGTCGCCGCCGCCGGTGAGTTCGATCAAGTCCATGATGGGCCACAGCATGGGCGCCGCGGCCGGCTTTGGCGCGATTGCCTGCATGCTGGCGCTGAGCGAGGGGCTGCCGCCGACGATCAATGTCACCGAGCAGGACCCGCACATCCCTCTTGATGTGGTTGCCCAGGGGTTCCGGGCGGGCAAGGTCGATGTGGTGGTCAACAACGCTTTCGCTTTTGGCGGGAATAATTCAATTCTGGTATTCGGTAATTTGAAATGACGGGCGACGCTATCGTTGGATTGATCCTGCGTGATTGGGTCATGTTGCAAATGCCCGGTGAGTTCGAGCACGGCGGCGTCGAATTGAACCGGGGCACCCGGCCTGCGTGGGACTTGGCCGCTGGCGAGCTGGTAGGCGGGCGTGAGCTGAAGAACTTCGACCGCCAAGCCTTGTTGCTGCTGGCGGCGATGGCGCTGGTCAACGATGACAACCACGGTGACACCCTGGTGCGCTCGGCCCTTATCGGTGCGACGGCCAATGGCTCCATCGACAGCGTCATTCAGTTGATCAAGGAATCCAACGACAACCGCTTTGCCTTTCAGGTCAACCCGGCGCAGATCCCCAATACCGTGATCAATTCGTCGTTGGGTCAATTGGCGATCAAATACGGCATCAAGGGCGCGAACGTCTCGTTGTGCGCAAAGGAGCTGAGTTTCTACAGCGCCTTGGTTCAAGCCTTGAGGATTGCCCGGCGCGGCGACTCGGAGCGTCTCTACGCCACCGCGCTGGAAACCTTCAGCGGTGAGTTTGGCAAGCGCTACCTGCGCGCGATTGAACGGCCCGCCGAAGAACGGCCGGACACCTCGGCGGTGTTCAGCTTCGAGGCCAGTATCGACACGCAGGCGCCCGGGCTCGTCGTGCGCGCTTGTGTCACCGGGCGACTGCTCGCCGCCGACCCGGCCAGCCTGGGCGCGCTGATACGCGGGTGTCTGGCAGGGCAGGGCGTTGAACCGGCGGAGTGGCGCGTGAGCCTGGCCGCACCGGATGCCTGGCCGGCGACCTGCGTGGCGTTGAGCGACGCCCTGGGTATGCCGGTCGACAGGCTGGACCGGGCCAAGGCACTGAGTTTGTCCCTGGTCGGCGCCTATCAATTGGCGCACCTGGCCAAAAGCATTCCGGCGCAAGGCGGTGGGGTGATGGCCTGTGTGGATGAAGAAGGTTTTTATGGCGTTGCACTGATTCAGCGTAACGCTTTTCAAGCGGCTGCGTTAACCGCGCCCAATCATTCGAGTCAAGCGGGTAGCTTATGATTGCGTTAGCCAGGGGGCTGTTGGTGTTGGTGTTGATCGTGTTGAGCTTTCCGTTCCTGTGCCTCTACATGTTGATCAACCCCTCGAAGAATAGAAACCTCTACGTGGCCTGTCGGGCCTACGCGGTGATCAATAAGATCTTCTCGGTGCGCGTGGATGTACGTGGTTTTGACAGCATCCCCACGACGCGTCCGTATATCTACGTGGCCAACCACCAATGCAACTATGACGTGTTGATCGTGGCGCAGGCGCTCAACCCCGGCACCGTGATCGTGGGTAAAAAATCCCTCAAGTGGTTGCCGCTGGTAGGGCAGTTGTATTGGCTGACCGGCAGCCTGTTCATTGATCGCAACAGCCCACGGGCGTCCATCCAGAGTTTGCGCAAGATCGCCAAGCGGGTTGTGGCCGACAATACATCGCTGTGGATCTTCCCCGAAGGCACGCGAAACCATGGCGGCCAGATGCTGCCGTTCAAGACCGGGGCCTTTCGGATTGCCAAGGATATGGGGGTGGGGATCATTCCCGTCACGATCAGCCCGGCGGTCAACCATATTGCCTACAACGCCTTGCGCAGTACCCACGTCAGCATCGTCGCCCACCCGCCCATCGAAGCCGATGAGGTGGCGGCGATGAGCGCCAAGCAGCTGGCCAATCACGCCCGTGAGATTATCAACAACGCGCTGCCTGTGGTTCAGCCATAGCGAGCCGCGGTCGTATCGCACAGCAAGGAGCACACAATGGGGTTTCTCACGGGTAAGCGCGTGCTGATCGTTGGCGTGGCCAGCCGCTTGTCGATTGCGTCAGGCATTGCCCAAGCGATGCATCGCGAGGGCGCCGAGCTGGCGTTCACGTATCAGAATGAAAAGTTCAAGGGGCGCGTGCAGGCGCTCGCCGCGGAATGGGGCACCGACGCGGCCCTGTGCGTGCCCTGCGATGTGGCGAGCGATGATGAAATTGCGCAGGTGTTCGAGCATTTGCGCCAACACTGGGACGCGCTCGATTGCATCGTGCATTGCGTGGGCTTCGCGCCGCTTGAGCAACTTGACGGTGACTTCACCGAGGTCACTACCCGCGAAGGGTTTCGCAGTGCCCACGATATCAGTGCGTACAGCCTGGTGGCATTGGCTAAAGCCGGGCGGGCAATGATGCGCGGCCGCCAGGGTAATGTGCTGACGCTGTCTTATCTGGGGGCTGAGCGCACGATGCCAAACTACAACGTCATGGGCATGGCCAAGGCCAGCCTGGAGGCTGGCGTGCGCTACCTGGCCAGCAGCCTGGGGGCCGAAGGTACCCGCGTGAATGCCATCTCGGCAGGACCGATCCGCACCCTGGCCGCGTCGGGCATCAAGAACTTCCGTGCCATGCTGAGCACCAGCGAAGCCCAGGCGCCGTTGCGGCGCAATGTCACCATCGACGAGGTCGGCAACGCTGGCGCCTTCCTGTGCTCCGACCTGGCGTCCGGCATCAGCGGTGAAATCCTGTATGTGGACGCTGGCTTCAACACCACCGCCATGGGCGGGTGAAGCGAGTCAGGACGTCGCCTTGACCTGCGGCCCGAGTCTCAGGCCCGGCAGCAGGCGCCCAAGCCGGGGCTCGGGTCAGCCTGCGGTCATGGAGGCTTGCCGGCGGAGAGCGCGGTGCCTGGGCACCGCGCCAGGGGCGGGTTAGGGCAGGGCGTAGGCGATCACATAGTCGCCACGGTCGGTGGACTGGCGTGCGCCGCCGGCGGTGATCACGATGTATTGCTTGCCGGTTTTTGGCGAGACATAGGTCATCGGGCCGCCCTGGCTGCCGACCGGGAGGCGGGCTTTCCAGATTTCATCACCGTTGCCGCTGTTGAATGCGCGCAGGTAGAAGTCCTGGGTACCGGCGATAAAGATCAGGCCTCCTTGGGTCGACAAGGTGCCGCCGAGGGTCGGCAGGCCGATCTTGATCGGCATGTGCATGCGAATGCCCAGGGGGCCGGTGTCTTCAACGGTGCCGACCGGCACTTGCCAGGCGATCTTCTGGGTTTTCATGTCGATGGCGGTCAGGGTGCCGAACGGCGGCGCCTGGCATGGGATGCCGGCCACCGACAGGAAGCGGTTTTTGTTCACCGCATACGGCGTGCCCTTGAGCGGCACGGCGCCCATGCCGGTGTTCAGCGCTTCGCCACCGGAGGTGGCCTGGGCCTTGTTCTGTGACGGCACCATCTGGATCCACAGGCCCAGGCGCATGTCGTTGACGAAGATAAAGCCATGGACCGGGTCGGTGGAAAGGCTGCCCCAGTTCATGCCGCCCAGGGAGCCCGGAAAACTCAGGGATTTATCCGTGCCTGGCGCGGTGTACAGGCCGTCGTAGCGCATGCCCTTGAAATCGATGCGGCACAGCAGTTGGTCAAACGGGGTGGCCCCCCACATGTCCGACTCGGTCAGGGTTTGCGCGCCGATCTGCGGCATGCCCAGCGACTTGGGCTGGGTCAGCGCGTACGGTTCGTTGGGGATATTGGCGGCCTTGACCGGTACTTCTTTCACCTCGGTCAGCGGTTGGCCGGTGGCGCGGTCGAGGACATAGATCTGCCCGGCCTTGGTGCCAATCACCACCGCCGGTACCGCCTTGTCGCTGCCGGGCGGGGTGAAGTCGATCAGGCTCGGTTGCATCGGCAGGTCGAAGTCCCACAGGTCGTTGTGGACGGTCTGGTAGACCCACTTTTCCTCGCCGGTGGAAGCGTCCAGCGCCAGCACGGAGGCACCGTATCTGTGGTTGAGTGGGGTGCGTTCCACGCCGTAGAGGTCGGTGGACGAACTGCCCATCGGCAAGAACACGGTATTCATCAATGGGTCGTAGGACATCGGTGCCCAGCTGTTCGGCGTGCTGCGCACATAGGTGCTGCCCGCTGCCGGGGCGTTTTTGTCCTGCGGGTTGCCGGGGTCGAAGGCCCAGCGCATGTGCCCGCTGATCACATCGAAACCACGGATCACACCGCCGGGCATGTCGGTCTGCACGTTATCGGCGACGCGGCCGCCCACCACCACGGTGGTGCCGGCGATCAACGGCGCCGAGGACAGTTGGTAGTAGCTGTCCGGCACATTGCCCAGGCCGGCTTTCAAGTCCACCTGGCCGTGGTTGCCGAAGTCTTCGCAGAACTTGCCGGTGTCGGCATCGACCGCAATCAGGCGCGCATCAATGGTGTTGGTCAGCAAGCGTCGCTGGCATTGCGCACCCACCGCCACGCTGGCGGCCAGGATCGGCGAGCTGTGCGGCTGGGTCGGTTGGGCGATGGGCGCAGTGGCGTCAAAGTACGCCATGCCACGGCAACGCTGCCACACCGCCGATTTGGCGTTGATCTGGTTTTTCCACAGTTCTTTGCCGGTGTCGGCATCCAGGGCGATCAGGTTGTTGTGCGGGGTGCAGATAAACACCTTGTTGCCGATCTGCAGGGGCGTCAGTTGGTCTTCGGCGCCGTTGCCGTCACTGATGGCGATGTCGCCGGTGTGGTAGGTCCACGCCACTTTGAGTTTGTCGATGTTGTCGCGATTGATCTGGTCCAGCGCGGCGAAGCGGCTGCCGCCCTCGGTGTTGCCGTAGTGCGCCCAGTCTTTCTGTGCATCGGCCGGGTTGACCGGGGTGACGCCAGGGCCTGCACCGGTCGGCGCGACGCTGGGGTGCGCGACAAACATATTGCCTGCCGCCACTGCCACACCCACGGCCAACAGCGCAGCGACGCCATACGCGCCGCGTGCCGGTTTGCCGGCCAGCAGCGGGTAGACCAGCGCCACCACCACACCGATCACCGCAAACATGAACAGCCGCGAGAACAGTGGCCAGTACACCAGCCCCACATCCGCCACCGCCCATATGGCGGTGCCGACCAGGAAGGCGGCAAACAGCCAGGCACCCGCCGGTTTACGTGCGGCAATCAACAGGCCGGCAATCGCCATGGCCACGCCGCCGCTGAGGAAATACCAGGAACCGCCCAGGCTGACCAGTTTGACGCCACCGACAGCCAGGGCCGCGCCGAGCAAGGCGATGATCACGCCCAGGCCCAGCAGGAAGATTCTAGAGACGCCAGCGGCGCGCGATGCTCGTTTCATATCGACAAGACTCGAAGGTGAGAGGGCAAAGGCGTGATTTTAGCAACATAAGTAACCGGTTAGTACATTGTGCGCTGCAATATACTTTTACATGTATGCGGACCCTGTGGGACAGGTGCCGGGTTTTCCACGCGACCGCGATAGGTGGCGCACGCAATAACGCGGTCGCCGCCTTCGCGGGTTATCAGCGCTGTGCTCGCCTGGCCGCGCTACCGCTGCTGCTCAAGAAACCCAGCCACACAGGCCATGCATGCCTCACGTTCTTCGACATGGGGCATGTGGCTGGACTGCTCGAATATCTGCCACTGCACATTGGCGATCCCGTCGGCAAATGGCTGCACCGTCGCGGGTGTCGCTTCATCGAAGCGTCCGGATATCAGCAGCGTGGGCACCTGGATGGACGCCAGGCGTTCGATGATGCTCCAGGTGCGCAGGCTGCCGATCACGTGAAACTCGGTGGGGCCGTTCATGGCGTGATAGACGGTGGGGTCTGCATCGATGGCCGCGAAGGTGCGCGCCACCTCGGCGGGCATCGGTTGGATGCGGCACACATGGCGCGCGTAGAACACATCGGAGGCGGCGCGGTACTCGGCGCTGTCGGTGGTGCCCGCGTCTTCATGCCGTTGCAGGGTGGCTTGCACCTCGGCGGGCAGGGCCTGGCGCAGTTCCTTTGCGGCTTGGCACCACAGCGCCATGGACGCCGGGGAGTTGGCAATGATCAGCGCCTTGAGGCCAACCGGTTGGCGCACCGCATGCTCGGCACCGAGCATGCCGCCCCAGGATTGGCCCAGCAGGGCGTAGTCACGAATGCCCAGGTGGGCGATCAGGTTGTTCAGTTCAGCCAGGAACAGTTCCACCGTCCAGAAATCGCTGGGCGCTTCGGGCAAGTGGGTCGAGCGGCCGTTGCCCAATTGGTCGTAGTGCACCACGGCGCGGCCGGTGGCGGCCAGGTCCTTGAAACTGTCGACATAGTCATGGGTACAGCCGGGGCCGCCGTGGGCAATGATCAAGGGCAGTCGCCCTGAGTTCAAATCCCCCGTGACCCGGAACCACGTCCGATGCTCACGGAAATCGGCATAACCTTCGCGTACTTGCATGCTGTGTACCTCCTTGGGGTTCAGTGAGGTACAGGCTAGTCAAAACGGTGGGCCAGGTGCACTGGCAAAAATGATAGGTTCTCAGACTTCGACCAGGCGGTAATGCAGCCCGCGCGCCACGGCCTCGACGCGATTGCGCGCGCCCAGCTTGCGCGCGGCGGCAACCAGGTGCAGGTTGACCGTGGCTTCGGAGCGGTGGAGGGTGGCGGCTATGCCTTTGGCCGACAGCCCCTTGGCCGAGTGTTGCAGGCACTCGCGTTCGCGGCGCGTGAGATGAATGTGGGTGCAGCAGCGTTCCGCCGGCGCCAGCAACTCACTGGCGCGGGCCTGGAACGTATGGGCCAGTACCAGCATCTCGCCGAGGTTGCGCTGGGCGTGTTGCTCGGCCTCCGCCGGGGCGCCGTCGACAAAGGCGGTCAGCGTGGCAAAGCCGCCATCGGGCAAGTGCAGCGGCACGGTCAGGCCGGTGCTCAGGCCATAGTCACAAATGTAGTGGGTCACCGGACGGTGGGCTTCGGTGAGGGCACCGTTCCAGTGAGTGTCGGTGCTGAACGACCAGGCGAACGGCGTAGTCCGTCGCGCTGCGCATTGCTGCACCGGGTCGATCTGGTAATAGCCGCGTTCGCACCACTGCGCATGCATATCGCCCGGGGCATTCAACGCCTTGAATACCGACGGCGTGATCAGTGCGCCTTCATGGCTGACGGGGACTGGCGCGTAATCATAGATCAGCGTCTTGAACCCCAGCGGGTTGATGACTTGCAGGACGTGGGCCAGGCACGCGTCAAGGCTGCTCAAGGGGGCGAGTTGCTCGCTGAATGTCATCAGGTCGGTATGCATGGCGCCTCCGGGCGGTGGGATGCTTGTTGTTGCAAGCAAACACTCTGCCAACGGCGGGGCGGGGCGCTTTTCACGCTGTGGGTGGCTGGCTTGCGCCATAGGCGCGGGTATTGTCGGAGGGTGGGATCAATGGCTGGCGTGCATGCGCGATGATGGTGCGCGGGGCGTCTTGCTGCTGCTTCATATGACTGCGGCCGGCTGGCGCGCCCGGTAAGGGGCGCGCCTGTTGTTGCGGCAGGCTAGAACTTGAACCGCCCCACCAACCCCTTGAGCTGACCCGAAATATCCGTCAGCCGGCCGGACCCGGTCTGCGCCGAGTGAGCAAAGCCTTCCACCAGTTGCGCATCGGCATGGATCTGCGCGATGTGGCGGTTGATCTCCTCGGCCACCTGGTGCTGTTCCTCGGCCGCTGTAGCGATCTGGGTGTTCTGGTCGCGAATCGAGTCCACCGAGCCGAGGATCTTGTCGAAACTGTCGCGGGCCTGCTGGATACGTTCCACGCTGGTGTGCGACACCTGCAAGCTGCCCTGCATCTGCGCCGTCACTTCCTGGGTGCGACGGGCGAGGTTGCCCAGCAGGCTGTCGATCTCGCCGGTGGAGTCGGCGGTGCGTCGCGCCAGGGCGCGTACTTCGTCGGCCACCACGGCGAAACCACGGCCCTGGTCGCCGGCGCGCGCGGCTTCGATGGCGGCGTTGAGGGCCAGCAGGTTGGTTTGTTCGGCAATCGAACGGATGGTGTCGAGGATGGTGTTGATGTTCTGGCTGTCCTGCTCCAGCAACTGCATGGTCTGGGTCGACTTTTGCAGGTCTTCGCTGAGCTTGAGAACGCTGCCGGTGGCCTCGCCGATGTGTTGCTGGCCGTCGTGCACGTCGCGGTAGCCTTCGTCGGCACTGGCGGCGGCGGCGCTGCAAGAGCGCGCGACTTCGTTGGACGTGGCCACCATTTCGTTGAACGCGGTGCTCACCAGCTCTACGGCTTCACGTTGGCGGCCGGCGGCCTGGTTCATGTTGTTGGCGACTTCGCTGGTATCGGCGGCAGCGGTTTGCAGGTCGGAAGAGGCGTTGCCGATGCGCTGCAC
The DNA here is from genome assembly GCF_057808775.1 of Pseudomonas sp. FG86. Classification (NCBI taxonomy): domain Bacteria; kingdom Pseudomonadati; phylum Pseudomonadota; class Gammaproteobacteria; order Pseudomonadales; family Pseudomonadaceae; genus Pseudomonas; species Pseudomonas sp. FG86. The sequence goes on from NZ_JBMDIS010000096.1 coordinate 19,085, forward strand.
CAGTTGCGCGATCATGCTCAGGAACTGGTTGAACCAGCCGGCCAGGCTGGCGGTTTCGTCCTTGCCTTGCACCTTGAGTTGGCGCGTCAGGTCGCCTTCACCTTCGGCGATTTCTTGCAGGCCGTCGGCGACCCCGCGAATCGGGCGCACGATCACACTGGCGAAGCTGGCGCCGACAATCGCGAAGATCACGGCCAAGGCTGCGGCAATGGCGACGATCAGCCAGGTCAGGCGCGTGGCGCCGGCCATCACTTCATCACGCTTGATCAAGCCGATAAAGCGCCAGCCCAGGTCTTTGGAGCTGACCACGTTGGCCATGTAGGGCACGCCGTCGATCTCGACCTGGGTCACGCCGTCGCCGCGCTTGGCCAGTTCGGCGTAGCTGGGGCCGAGGTCGGCCAGGGGCTTGAAGTTGTGCTTGGCGTCGCTGGGGTCTACCAGCACGTTGCCGTTGGCTTCCACCAGCATCAGGTAGCCGCTGTCGCCCAGCTTGATGTTGCGCACCAGTTCGGTCAGTTGCTTGAGCGACACGTCCAACCCGACCACGCCGAGGATGTTACCGGTGGCGTCGGCGACGGTATGTACGGTGCCGATCAGCACCACGTCGTCCGGGGCCCAGTAATAAGCGCCTGTGCGCACGGTGGTGCCTGGCGCGGCGATGGCGGCCTTGTACCAGGGGCGCACGCGCGGGTCGTAGTTGTTCAGCTTGGTGTCGTCAGGCCAGCTGGCGTAGCCGCCGTCGCTCAGGCCCAGGGACAGGTAGGCGGTGCTGGGATGGCTCTTGGCGAACTGGTCGAAAATCGCCAGCAGTTCTTTATTGGTCGGTGTCAGCGGGATTTGCGCGGCGTCGGCGCCCGCGTAGCTCTTGAGGTCCTTGGCCGCGACAACGCGCGGGTCCTTGGCCACAAAGTCGACGTTCTGGCTGATGCCGTCGAAAAACTGCTTCATGCCATTGTCGATCTGGCGGATTTCTCGGCCACTGCTGTCGAGGAAATTGGCCTGGGCCCCCTCGCGCACATTCAGTACAACCAGCACGGCCACCAGGACAACCGGCAGGCACGCGATGGCCGCAAACGCCCAGGTCAGCTTCTGCTTGATATTCATGACTTCTCCCGCGGGTATTTATAGTTTTGGCAAGGAAAAACGGTAGCGGTGAACGTCGCATGTGTTGTTATGAGGGGTGCGGCCCATGCGTACTCCCTCTCTATCGGCCGTGGGAGCACGCACTTTAGGGCGCAGGGGAGGCTTAGCCGATGCGATCGCCACCGAGGGCATCGCGCTGCATCGATTGCAGGTTTCTCTCGATGGTTTCGCAGATGGTTTCCATCTGGATCTGATGCTCACTGGAATGAAACGGGCTTTGCAGGTCGGTGCCGATGCGTTCGATGGCCAGCAGCATAAAACCCACCACGGTGGACGCCAGCGGCGTGAACCAACCCAGGGATTCCACCAGGCCCACCGGCACGATCAGGCAGAACAGCGAGATGAACAGGCGTGGAAAATACACGTAAGGGTAGGGCAGCGGCGTGTTGGCGATACGCTCCATGCCGCCCTGGGCGTTGGACAAGTCCACCAGGGTCGACTCCAACCGCGCCAAGCGAATGCTGTCCAGGTGCCCGGCCTTGTATTCCTTGGCCAGCAGGGCGGCCGAGCCGGTGAGGATGTCGTTGGCGAAGTTGTTGGTGGCGCCATTGCGGGCGAACTCCTCTGACGGGATAAACGCACGCACCTCGTCCGGGCACGGCAGGCCCTTGAGATGGGCAGCCAGGCAATTCACATAGGCCACATGGCGGCGCAGCAGGGTGGCCTTGACCGGGTTCACCTCGCCCTCCGGGTCATCCAGCAGGGTCAACACCTGCCGTGCAAAGCTGCGCGAATTGTTGACCATCGCCCCCCACAGCGTGCGGGCTTCCCACCAGCGGTTGTAGGCGCTGCTGTTGCGAAAACTGATCAGCACCACCAGGGCTGAGCCGAGCAGCGTCAGGGGCATCAGCGGCAGGTTGATCTTGGCGGTCAGGAACAGCATGAAATCCACGGTGACGGCGACGTCCCAGAGCAACAGCCAAAACAATGACCAGCCCACGTAGCCCATGGTCTTGATGACCAGGCGGTATTTCTTGGCGATAGCGGCTTTAAAGCGAGGACCTCGCGGCGGCGGTAGGCAACAGTGCCTTAGCTCCGACGTCGCTGGGTGGGGAAGGTTCGCGTGTGGAAGTGAAACGTTTAAGTCGTGGCGGCGGGGCCGGCCTCTCGGCCTGGGGCTTTGGCACACCGTCCCTCCCACATTTGCCTCGCGTCAAACTTCCTACGTATCGATACAAAACGGTTACCTGAAAAACAGTGAATGAGAACATATATCAAACGCGAATGACTTGGTATACCATTCGTGCGAATTTTTGGCAGGTTTGCCGCCCCTTCTGGCTCATTCACTAGGTTCAACATCCATGCGTCGTACCCTGATTTCCCTCTGTGTGCTTCAGGCGTTTTCCCCTTTTACCTGGGCAGAGGTGGCCTCTGCCGACAAGGCCAGTCTTGAGCTGCAAGCCATCGATGTCACGGGGGAGGCGGATTACGAGACGGCTCAAGGGCCGGTCAAGGGGTACCACGCCACACGCTCGGCGAGTGCGACGCGCACCGACACCTCGATTCATGAAACGCCGCAGTCCATCAGCGTGGTGTCCAAGGATGTGGTCGAAGACATCGGTGCCACCCGGTTGCAGGACGCACTGGACTACGCCGGCGGCGTAGGCCGCGCCAACAACTTCGGCGGGCAGGGGCTCACGACGTTCACCGTGCGCGGCTTTACCACCGGCGAGTTCTACCGCAACGGCTTCCCGATCAACCGCGGCTACCCGAACATGCCGGACGCCAACACCATCGAGCGCCTTGAAGTGCTGCGCGGCCCGGCAACCATGCTGTATGGCCGTGGCGATCCCGGCGGCACCTTCAACGTGGTCTCCAAGCAACCGCTGGCCGAGCGCACCGTGACTCTGGGCAGCCAGCTGGATGACCAGGGCATGCGTCGTGGCACCTTGGATGCTTCGGGCCCGCTGGATGAGGAGGGTCGCCTGGCCTATCGCCTGAACGTGGTGGGCGAGGGCGGGGATACCTTCCGTGATCATGTCGAAACCGAACGCTATGGCGTGACGCCGGTGATCACCTGGCAGGCCAGCGATGACACCAAGGTGATCTTCGAAGGCGACTTCATGCGCAACAACCACCCGCTGGACCGTGGCCTGACGCGCTACCCCAATCAAAAAGGCACCGCCTCGCGCGACACCTTCTGGGGTGAAAAAGACGCCGGCAAGCTGCACAACGACAACAGCATGGCCCAACTGCGTTTCGAGCACCGGCTCAACGACAGCTGGACCCTGGGCGGTGGTTTCCAGTGGCTCGACGGCACCTTGCAAGGCAATGCTGTTGAAGCCAACAGCCTCGCCGCTGACGGCCGCACCCTGAGCCGCAACTTCAACTACCGCAAACTGGAGTGGACCGATAAAGACACCCAGCTCAACCTCACCGGCCATTTCTCCGCGGGCGGTTTTGATCACACCTTGCTCACCGGCGTCGAGTTCGAAGACTACGACTACAAGTCGATTATCCAGCGTTCCAGCGGCGCGGCGGGTAGCTACCCCATCGACATCTTCAACCCGGTCTATGGCCAGGCGCGCCCGGCCCTCACGCGCACGCCGACCCACGACAAGGAAAACCTCAAGACCTACGCCGCTTTTGTCCAGGACCAAGTGGCCCTGACCGAACGCTTGAAGGTGCTGGCCGGTGCACGTTTCGAGCGTTTTGAGCATGACTACACCACCTATGTGCCGGGCGGTAAAAGTTGGCAGGCCGCCGACAATGCAGTCACCCCACGCGTGGGCGTGATCTATGACCTCACCGACACCGTCGCGGTCTACGCCGACGCCGCGCGCTCGTTCAAGCCCAACACCGGGGCCAGCCGCGAGGGCGGTGGTTTTGCGCCGGAGAAGGGCAAGTCGTACGAGATGGGCATCAAGTGGGAAGCCCTGGACCGTCAACTCAGCGTCGACGCAGCGATCTACCAGATCGAGAAGAAAAACGTGCTCACCACCGACCCTTTCGACTCAACCTTCAGCGTGGCCGCCGGTCAGGTGCGCAGCCGTGGTTTCGATCTGAACGTGGCCGGCAATATCACCCCCGAGTGGCGTGTGATCGGTGGCTATGCCTACGTGGACGCCGAAGTGACCAAGGACAACACCCTGCGCACCGGTACGCGTTTGCTGAACATCCCGCGCAACAGCTTCAGCCTGCTCAACGTCTACGAATTCCAGGACGGCGCCCTCAAGGGCCTGGGCCTGGGCGCGGGTGGCAAGTATGTGGATGAGCGGGCCGGGCAAACCTCCAACAGCGCCTTCTCGATGGACGCCTACACCGTGGTCGACCTGCTCGGCTACTACAAGGTCAATGACAAGGTGCGGCTGAACCTGGACGTGAAGAACCTGTTCAACCGCGACTATGAAGAGGGGGCGTTTGGCAACGTCTACGCCTACCCAGGCGAACCGCGCACGGTGCAGGTGGGCATCGCCTACACGCTCTAACGGCGTGCACCGTTTCAATGTGGGAGGGGGCAAGCCCTAATGCCTGTCAGTTAAGAGATAGAACGAGCAAACAGTAACCTGTGGCGAGCGGGCTTGTTGTGGCGAGC
>NZ_JBMDIS010000097.1:0-23662 GCF_057808775.1 Pseudomonas sp. FG86
GCGTTCTTATTGGGGCTGCTGCGCAGCCCAACGCGGGGCAAGCCCGCTCGCCACAACAGGCCCGCTCGCCACATTTTTAGCACTCCTGTGGTCGAGAGAGGGAACGTTACCTCAAGCTGGCTTCGACTTTCTGCGCCACATCCTCCGTCAACCACGCCTTCCACACCTCTGGGTGTTCCTTGAGGAACGCTTGGGCGACCTCCCGCGGCGCGGTGTGATTCTCGCTCATCGTCGCCAAGGCCTTGTTCAGCGGTTCAATGGGGAACTCGACCTTCTCGAAGAACCCGGCGATCTGCGGATGCGCCTTCTGGAATGGCGTGGATACGCCAATGCTCAATTTGGATGCCAGCGAACGTGTCGGTTTCGGATCGGGATTGTCCGCGTCGGTCAGGGTCTTCCAGGCCTCGGCATCAAATGGCGGTTCTTCGAGCTGGATCAGCTTGTAGCGCCCCATCAGCGGCGTCGGCGACCAGTAGTAGAACAACACCGGCTTGCCACGGCGAATCGACGAAGCGATCTCGGCGTCCAGCGCCGCGCCCGAGCCGCTGCGGAAATTCACATAACTGTCGTCCAGGCCATAGGCCTTGAGCTTCTGCTTGTTCACCACTTCGGAGGTCCAGCCAATCGGGCTGTTGAGAAAACGACCCTTGCCGGGTGATTCCGGGTCTTTGAACACGTCCTTGTAACGCGCCAGGTCCTTCACGCTCTTGAGGTCCGGTGCCAGGGGCTTGAGGCCTTTGGCAGGATCACCCTTGACCACGTATTCCGGCACCCACCAACCTTCGGTGGCCCCCTTGACCGTATCGCCCAGGCCCACCACCTTGCCTTCAGCCTCGGCCTTGACCCACACCGGGCTGCGCCCTGCCCACTCTTCGCCGATCACCTGGATATCGTTCTTGGCCAGGGCGGTTTCCAGGGTGATGGTGGTGCCTGGCAAGGTGTCGGTGGGCAGGTCATAGCCCTTCTCGACGATAAACCGCAGGACCTCGGTGATCAGGCTACCGCTTTCCCAGTTCAGGTCGGCAAAGTGTACCGGCGCCTCGGCAGCCGATACCGAGGCCACGGATAGTCCCAGGGTGGTCAGGGACGCGGCCAACAGCGATTTCAATCCTTTCATGCCTTTGCACCTCGCATTTTCTTGCAGCCATGGCGGACGGCTTTGCTGCAATGCGCGAAGCCTCTGAATAGTTAAGTCAACTCAACTGTAGTAGAGGTTCCGAGGGACAAAGGATGTTCGTGGTATTGACCGATTACTCACTGGCCTTGAAGGTCACCAGCTCACCCTTGCGCCATTTGGCGGCCTTGCCGGTCACGGCCTTCAGGGTCTTGGTCAGGCCCTCCTGCAGTTGCTCATGGGCGGCAAATACCAGCATCACGCTGTGGCCTTCCTTGAAGACAATGCCCTGGCCCTCGGCGCAGGACACAAAGGCGTAATCACCCAGGCCATACACCGTCAACTTGATATCGCGGAACTTCAATTCAAACTTGCCGCCTTCGCGACTGGGTAATACCGCGGCGCGGAAATGGTCACCGACCTTGAGTTCCAAACGCGGTTTATCATCCACCACCAGTGCGGTTTCGGTATCGATCTCGGCGATATAGATACCTTCCGGCGTCTGCTCAGTGATGTAGACGAAACGGGATTGAAACTGCTTGACCAACTTTGCGCGCAAATCACCCAGCACGAATAACGCGTGCATATCCAGATTACTGACTGCCAAGGAAACGCCCCCACATCGAAAAAAGCACCGTCCGCCAGAGCGGGCAGCACGAAAAAACGGCCGTAACGGCACGATCACACAACACATTCTTTGAAAAAAACTGAAGAAAATCCCGCTGCTGCGCCGTAAGACTAGTACAGGCGTGCACGATGGACCTCTTGCAAGGTCATCAGGCGTCACAGGAAATCACAGGTTCAACGACACGAGAATACGCGCCGACCAGCTTCAGAGAATAACCCCATTAAAAACGCAGTTTCCGACAACTCATACAAACACACACACCTTGGCATGGAACCAGGCAGCGGCCACTGGCGACAATACTAAAACAGCAACACGGGTCAAAACCACCCGAAACGCTGGTGGTGAGTCCACAAGATAGATCGACAGGAGCTGACCATGCTACGACAACAACACGACGCTACGTCTTCCCGCACTCGTTCATCATGTCACGACGAGCGCCAATACTACTGCTTGCACAGCTCCAACGGGTACTCGAATTCGGTTCTTTACCAAGTTGTTCCGGCCGGCAGGAATTTCTTTCATATCCTCGAAGTCACCAGTGGCAGGATCCGAGGATTTCGCAGCGACCACAACCAGGCCTGCGAATTGGCCAAGCAATTGGAGAGCGCCCTGCACGCCCTGCACGGCGGAATCGTTTCGTCACCTGGATGACTTTACTGCGCCACCGCCCTTCAACAACTGCCATACTGGCCCGTCCATTGAAGTTTGCCCCCCGCGGGTCAGGTTTCATCAGTGCAGTTACCTTGAAGGGAAGGCTATACGTGACGGAATTTGATATTGGCGAATTTTTTATTCATGGCGATGCCAGGGAAGTAGACGGGGAGTTTCAAGCAGTTATCGTGATGCGCGCCAAGCCGCCCTTGACCACCGTTACAACGCACCAAGTCGAAAAAGACCGCTGGTTCAAGACACTCGACACTGCCGCGATCGCGGCCAAGGAAGCCGCCAAGGCCCTCAAGACCGCCGTCGATTGCGGGGCACTGACCTCCTGACAATCCGATCGAACTCTACCGCGCCCCAAGCCTCCGATGCATACCCCACCTGAAAAACCTGCACGGAGAACGATATGGACGCGCCGATACCTACGCTGGAAACCCTATTTGCACAACTGGGCCTGGATTCAACCCCGGAAGGCATTGACGAATTCATCGCCGGGCATCCTTTGCCCGCGGGCGTGAAACTCATCGATGCGCCTTTCTGGTCGGACCGGCAGGCAGAGTTTCTCAAGGAACAGCTGCGCGAAGACGCCGAATGGGCGATCGCGGTGGATGAACTGAACCAGCGCCTGCATCAGTCGCAATAACCTCCCTCAATGCAGGCTGCCTGATTGTTCCAGGCGCAACAACGCTTGCCAGGCAGCCCTGCACGCTTGCGCTTCATCCCGGCTGGCGAAGGCGGTGCCACGCGGCTCACCGTTGACCAGCACCACCCAACACGCATTCTGGCCCAGCGCACGCAGGCTTGGCGGCACGCCACTGCCAATCATCACGGCCACATCGACTTTGTTTTGCATGAAGCTTCTCCGCAACATTAGTTAGCTGGCTAACAATATTGCCCATGCTACGGTTTTCCTCCCGTTGGAAAAAGCCATCTTCGGAACAGCTTCCTTGCATAAACCGCAATAATCCCTAGCGCGCGGCCTTGGTGCCTTCGGGCTTGTAGCCCAGGCGCAAACCGCCCCAATGCCGGCCCCGGACCATGATCGGCACCGACAGGTCGTGCATCAGCTCGCCGGTATCGCGGGTGTAGGTCTGGAGCAGCACCGCTTGCTGATGGCTGCCGCAGCGAATTCCGGTACGGTCATCGAACTTGCGCTTGGTGCGGTTCTGCACCGCATCGACCTGGGCATCGCCCGTCAAGGCCTGGGAAAACGCCTTGTTGTGGGTTGGCACATAACCTTGTTGGGTGCAGGCGATCGCAAACACCAAGCCTTCATGACGCGGCAGCAATGCTTCCTGGATCGCCGGCAGGACCTGGTCGGTGTAACCGTCGAACCGCGTGTGGTATTTGCTGGGGCTGGTGTTGGGGATCAGCGTGTAGCTGCGGTCGAACAAGTCGTCCAGGGTGATGCGGTTTTGCAGCACATCCGCCTCGAACTGCTCGGCAATCCGGCTCGCACCCTCGCGCGCCAGGTCATAAACACGCTGGTGATAGTCATCCAGCCCGACGGCGGCCAGGCGTTCGCTGATGGTTTCGGCCTGCCCTTCCATCTGCACGGCGGCGCCGGCCAATTCACGGGTTTGCTGGTCGCTCACGTCCAGGTCGCTGCGCATCTGTTCCACCGCATGGAACAGGCTGTCCAATTGTGCGCGGTTGGTGTCGGTGCCCTGGGCGATTTCATTGACCTGCCCTTCCACGTCCGCCGCCAGGCTGGCGATGCTCTCCAACTGCTCGCCTGCGTGTTCCACCTGTTCGACGCCGGTGTGCAAGTCCACCGACAGTTGGCGAATCTGCTCCACCACCTGTGTCGTACGTTGCTGGATATCCGCAACCATCAGCCCGACTTCATCGGTGGCCGTGGCAGTACGGCCGGCCAGGCCGCGCACTTCGTCGGCGACCACGGCAAACCCGCGGCCATGCTCACCGGCCCGCGCCGCCTCAATGGCCGCATTCAACGCCAGCAGGTTGGTCTGGCTGGCGATGGATTGGATCACCAGGGTCACACGCTGGATTTCCTCGCTGCGCTGGCTCAGCGCTTCGATCAGTTCGCGGCTGGCATTGGCGCGCTGGCTGAGTTGGCGCATGCGTGTGATCGACTGAGTCAGGACCTCACGCCCCTCCGTGCTGCGCTGATGGGCCTGACTGGCCGCGCCCAGGGCTTGGCGGCTGAGCTGGGAAGTGACTTTTTCAGTATCAATCATCACTTCGGCGTTGCTGACGATCTGCTTGGCAGCGCTCAATTGCGATTGCACGCGAGCGGCCAATTGCTTGACCGAATAGGCCACGCCGGCAGCGGACAACGCGTTATGGCTGGTGGTATAGGAAAGATCGCGCGTCAGGTCACCGATGGCATCGGCGGCGTCGGACGACGAAAGGCTAAGGGCAGGTTTTTTCAGGCGTGGCAGCCAGATCACCAGCAAGGCCAGTGGCACGCACAGGTATATCGGCAGGCTGGCGAACGCAAGGCCCAGCAGTACCAGCACCAGGGCGGTGCTCTGCAGAAGCGGCGTCAACCAGCCGGGCAGCCCGCGCACCACCGCTTGCGGAGGCACTGCTGCGCCCATCAGAGATCCGTCTCCAGCCATCTTCGTCACCCCGCTGTTTGTCATTGTTGTCCCTGCATTAAACGCCACTATCCAGCCATTATCCATGGGCCTTTAGTGGGGTAGCTTGCAGCAGATCAATAGACGGGGCGTAACGGTATTTCCCCGGGGCACCGCAGTCGCGGTCCCCGGCTTCAATGCATCAGGCTTGGCGCTGGTGCTTGTCGATCTGCTCGTGGCGCTCTTGCGCTTCGATGCAGTATTTGGTGGTCGGGCTGATCAGCAGGCGCTTGAGGCCGATAGGCTCGCCGCTGTCATCACACCAGCCAAAGGAATCTTCCTTGATGCGTTCCAGTGCGCGCTCCAGTTGCGGCAGCATGCGCTGGTCGCGGTCGATGGCGTTCACCAGCCAAGTGCGCTCTTCCTCGACGGAAGCGGCGTCAGCCGGGTCCGCCGGGGTGTCCAGGCTTTCAATGGCGATACGGTTCTGTTCAATGCGCTCGTGGTGTTCGACTTTCATGTCCTGCAGCAACTTCTCGAAAAAAGCGTGCTGTTCGGCATTCATGTAGTCATCCGCCGGCATGGCCAGCAACTTTTCCTTTGTCATTGATTTCTCTATAAAAAATACGTGCATTAAGGCGAATAAGGGAGCGTTCCGGTCGACCTGTGCAAGTCTCGGAAAGGCGCCGTCCATTTCAAGCGCCACCCGGCACTCAATTTACGAGGGGCGGCAGTCTAAGGCCGACTTGAGGGCTCAGCAACTGAAAAGACAGGCATTTTTTCCGGGACAACCCCCAAAGGCACCAGGACGGGCTTGGTGAACGGGTCATCGGAGTGTGTTTATAGCAAGAAATTCAATGTTGTGGAGCTATATAGAAGACAAACGGTTGAAACAGACTGTTTATCATTAAATGTGGGAGAGGGCTTCCCCCCTCCTGCATTCAGTGCTCAACAGTCGCACGTTCATTTAGCGCTTAAGCTTGCGCTTGTTGCGGTATTGGTCGATCACCACCGCGACCACGATGATCAGGCCCTTGATGATGTCCTGGATGTACGCATCCACCCCGACGAAAGTAAACCCGCTGGCCATCACCCCAAGGATCAGCGCGCCGATCACGGTGCCGGTAATGCGCCCTACCCCGCCTGCCAGGCTCGTACCGCCGATCACCGCAGCGGCAATCGCGTCCAGCTCATAAGACATCCCCATGCCGGCCTGGCCGGTGGCCGCACGCGCCGAAGCGACCACGCCGGCCAGGCCCGCCAGCAACCCGGCAATGCTGTAGACGATGATCAAGTGACGCTTGACGTTGATCCCCGAGGTACGCGCCGCCTGCATATTGCCGCCGATGGCATAGGTGTACTTGCCGTACTTGGTATAGCGCAGGGCGATATGGAAAATCACCGCCACCACCAGGAAGATGATCACCGGCATCGCGCCATGGCCGATGGCCGTGTAGGAGTCTGAAAGCATGCTCACTGGCTGGCCTTCGGTGTAGTAACGCGCCAGGCCACGGGCCGAGACCATCATGCCCAGGGTGGCGATAAACGGCGGGATACCGGTGACGGCAATAATGCTGCCGTTGATCGCCCCCGCCAGCAGCCCCACCCCGAGGCCCATCGCCACCGGGATCCAGACCGGCAGGTCGGTCAGGGACGGAAACACCGCCCGGGAAAAATCGGAAGTCTGTGCCAGACTGGCGGCGATCATCGCCGATAATGCGAGCACCGAGCCGGAAGACAGGTCGATGCCGGTGGTGATGATCACCTGGGTCACACCGATGGCCAGCAGGCCGATGATCGATACCTGCAGAATCATCAGCACCAGGCGCTGGGAGTTCATCAGGAAGCTCTGGTCGCGCACGATCCAGCCGAACAGCTCAAACACCAGGCCGATACCGATCAGCACCAGGAAGATGCTCAGTTCGGTTGGCAAACGTCGACGGTGCTTGACCGGTGCCGTGGCAGGCTTGTTATCTGTTATTGCGTTCATAGCCAATCACCTTCTTATTCTATGGCGCGGGCCAACCGCAGGCCCGCGCGGCTGTTCGTCAGTGGACCACCGGCAAACCGGAAGCCAGATGCATGACTTTTTCCTGGGTCGCGTCCGCACGGTCCAGGGTGCCCATCAGTTCACCCTCGTGCATCACCATGACCCGGTCGCTCATGCCGAGCACTTCGGGCAGCTCCGAGGAGATCATGATCACGGCCATGCCTTCACTGGCGAGAAAGGAAATCAGACGGTAAATCTCGGCCTTGGCCCCCACATCGATACCGCGGGTCGGCTCATCAAGGATCAACAACCGAGGGTTGGTCATCAGCCAGCGTGCCAGCAGTGCCTTTTGCTGGTTGCCGCCCGACAGGGTGTCGATGCACTGTTCCAGGGACGGGGTCTTCACCCGCAGCTTCTTGCACATGTCTTCGCACAGCGCGCGCAAGGCTTTCTGCTGGATAAACCCGTTGCCCGAATACAGCGGCAGCACCGCCATCTCCATGTTTTCCAGCACCGACAGGCACGGGAACAGGCCGCTGAGCTTGCGGTCCTCGGTCAACAGGGCAAAGCCTTTCTCGATGGCCATGTGCGGGTCGGTGATACGCACCGGCTGGCCATCCAGGGTGATCTGGCCGCTGGAGCTTGGGGTGATCCCGAAAAGGGTTTCCGCCACATTGGTGCGGCCCGAGCCCATCAACCCGGCGATGCCGAGGATCTCGCCGGCATGCAGGTCGAACGACACGTCCTTGAACACGCCGTCCAGGCTCAAGTCGCGCACCGACAGCAGCAGCTCGCCGATCGGCGCTTCGCGCACCGGGAACAACTGGCTGAGTTCACGGCCGACCATCATCGAGATCAGGCTGTCGCTGTTCATGCTGTCGGCCCGCTGCAGGCCGATATAGTGACCGTCGCGGAACACCGCCACCTCGTCAGCGATGGCGAACACTTCGTTCATCTTGTGGGTGATATAGACAATGCCTTTGCCCTGGGACTTGAGGTCGGCAATGATCGAAAACAGGTGCTCGACTTCCTTCTCGGTAATCGCCGACGTCGGTTCGTCCATGATCAGGATGTCGGAGTCATAGGACACCGCCTTGGCGATCTCCACCATCTGCCGCTCGGCGATGCTCAGGTTGCCGACGTGTTCCTCGGGGTCCAGATTAATACGCAGGCGCGCCAGCAATTCGGCGGTGCAGCGGTGCATTTCGCGGTGGTTGACCATGTGCAGGCTGTTGAGCTGCTCACGGCCGATCCAGATATTCTCGGCGATGCTCATATGGGGCATCAGGTTGAGTTCCTGGTGGATCATCGCGATCCCGGCCTTCTGCGCGGCCAACGGTGTCTCGAACACAATCGGCTGGCCCCGCAGGCGGATTTCCCCGCTGTCGGGCTGGTAGATACCGGCGATGATTTTCATCAGCGTCGACTTGCCCGCGCCGTTCTCGCCCATCAACGCCAGCACCGACCCGGGGCGTACACGCAATTGCACATCGGCCAGGGCCACGACGCCGGGAAAGCCTTTGCTGATGTTGACGATTTCCAGCAGGTAGGGTTCGTCCAGCGGCAAGGGCTGGATACCCGGAGACTGCGAGACAGTGGCTTGAGCGAGCATAAGGGGTACTCCATCTGCAGGGCGGCCGTAACCGCCCTGCCGGCTTATTGTTGTTATGTCAGGGCTACTTGAAGTCTTTGACGTTGTCCGGGGTGATCAACTGGAAAGGGATCACCACGTTCTGCTCCACCGGCTCGTGCTTGGCCATCTTGCGCGCCGCTTCCACCGAACCCACCGCCTGGCCCTTGGCATCCTGGAACGCCGATACGGTCATGTCGCCCTTGGTGATCGCGCTCAAGCCGTCCGGCGTGCCGTCGACACCCGCGATCAGCACACTGCCCTTTTCCTTACCGGCCGACTTCAGGGCCATGGACGCACCGATGGCCATCTCATCATTGTTGGCCAGCACGGCATTGAATTCGCGGCCCTGGGTCAGCCAGTCGTTGACCAGGGTCATGCCCTTGTCACGCAGCCAGATGCCGGTCTGCTCCTGTTCGATCTTGATCCCCGGGTACTTGGCCAGCACTTCCTTCACACCCTTGGTGCGGTTGGTGGTGGAGTTGTTCGCCAGGTCGCCCAGCAGGATCACGATCTTGCCCTTGCCACCGAGCTTTTCGGCGATGTACTGCATTTGCAGCTTACCGGCCTCGACATCATCGGAGGTGACGGCGACGACGTCCTTGGGCAGGTCTTTCTGGTCCGGACGACGGTTGACGAACACCAGCGGAATCTTCGCGGCGGTGGCGGCCTTGATGATGTTGGCGGTCGACGCGGTGTCGACCGGGTTAACGATAATGGCGTCGACGTTCTGGCTGATGAAGTTCTCGACCTGGCTCAGTTGCTTGACCACGTCGGCGCGAGCGTCTTCGAATTGCAGTTGCACGCCATCGCCCTTGGGATAGGACTTGGCTTGCTTGTCCATGTCTTCGCGCAGGTAGGTCAGGAAGGTGTCATCGAATGCGGACATGCTCACACCCACCTTGAGATCGGCAGCCGTGGCAAAACCGCTGGCCAGCATCATGGACAGGGCCAGCGCGGTAAAACGGATCGGGGTCTTCATGAACGGTCTGTCTCCAATTTCTTGTTGGTTTTGTGGACGTTGCGTTTATCAGAGCGAATTCGAGGGCAGTCGCACAATCGGGGCCCCGGGAATACAGCAGACCAGGGCGCCTTTGTTTTCGACGCACAGCACATTAAGGAAGGAGAAGTAGAATGGCCGGGCGCGGGGCAGGCCGCGTGGCGCAAGGACGGGGCGTAAAACTCGCAGTACAGCGCTGAAGATTTTCATCTGACGGTACCTGGTTGTTTTTGATCTTGTTTTTGTTGAGTCGCCCGAATCGAGTCCGAACGTACTTTCTGCAACCTGGAAAAGACTTTATTAGAAAATAATTTCCATATCAACCTGTTTTAGAATTTTATTCCATTTTTGTTGAAACCACCTGCTGGCGCTCGGCACTGAGGCGTGCGGCATCCAGTAGCCGGGTGGTTTCCAGGGCGTCATAGGCGTCCACCGGCAGCGGTCCCCGGCCTTGCACGGCGGCTTGCAACTGCCGATAGAACTGGGTCCAGCAGCCCTTCTCCGACGGTACCCGCTCGCGCTCCGGCCCCTGTTCGAACCACCCCCAGCGTCGATGCTCCTCAGCGCCCCAGTGCTCGCCTTCGGTTTTCGGCGACTTACCGGCCATCAGCGCCTCTTCCTGGCCATCCAAACCATCGACGGTGTAGCAACCCAAGGTGCCACTGACGCGAAAGCGCGGCGCCTGGCTATTTTGCAGGGCGCTGCCCCATAAGTGGGAAATCACCCCGTTGGCGTGGGTCAGGGCAACGAAGAAGCCATGGTCGAGGGTGGGATGTTGCGGGGTGAACTGCAACTGTGCGAATACCCGATCCACTGGGCCGAACAGTTGCAGTGCCTGGTCCACCAGGTGGCTACCCAGGTCGCGCAACCAGCCGCCACCGCTGGCATTGCCCACCGCTTGCGGGCTGTAGCGCTCCACACGGGACTCGAAGCGGGTGATGGTACCCAGCGCACCGGCGTCGATCAGTTTGCGCAGGGTCAGGTAGTCCGAGTCCCAGCGCCGGTTCTGGTAGACGCTGAGTAACACGCCCTGGCGTTCGGCGGCGGTGATCAGCGCCTGGGCCTGCTCGGCGTTGGCGGCGAAGGGCTTGTCGCTGACCACCGCCACGCCATGCTCGATGGCTTCCAGCACCAGGGCCGGACGGCCCTTGAGGGTGGTGGAAATCACCAGAGCGTCGACACCGGCTTCGACGATCTGGCCGATGCTGTCAAAGGCCTTGACCCCTGGAAGATCAGTGCTCAATTGCTGGCGGCGCTCGGGTGAACGCGTCACCACGCCGACAAACGTGGCGCCTGGCAGCGTTGCAATCAGCGGCGCATGAAAGAAGCGTCCGCCGTGGCCGTAGCCGACTAGTCCTATTCGCATGATCAACTCCTGAGTTGAATTGGAAACCCAATCAACGGTGGGAGGGGCTTGCCCTAATGCCAGTCATTAAGGCTTTTTTGTAGGAGCGAGCTTGCTCGCGAAAAACTCACAGGCGCCGCGTTCATTCAGGAAACACGCGTTATCGTTGACGTTCTTCGCGAGCAAACTCGCTCCTACACCTCCCACATTGACCGAGTGTTAGCCGTAGAAGCGTGGGCGATCCGGCAGGCTGACCTTGACGATCTGCCCACTGCCCTGCGCTTCGATACACGCATCCGCCGCCACCGCAGCCGCAAAGCCATCCCACGCCGACGGCCCGCCGACGTGCCCCGCCAGCACGCTATCAATGAAGGCCTGCAATTCCACGTCATAAGCGCCGATAAACCGGTCTTTCCAATCCATCAGAATCGCATTGGACAGTTTGGCGCCACTGCGCAATTGCACCTGGGACGGTTCCGGCAGCTTGGCGATGCCAGTCTCCCCCACCACTTCGCACTGGATGTCGTAGCCGTATTGGCAGTTCACAAACACTTCGACGTCGATGCGCGTGCCCTTGGCGGTTTCCAACAACACGATCTGCGGGTCGCGCAGGTGGGCCAAGGCTTTACTGGTCTTGCGCGGGAACACCACTTGCACGGAAACATAGTCGTCGTCGAGCAGCCAACGCAGCACGTCCAGCTCATGGATCAAGGTATCGGTGATCGCCATATCGGTCTTGTAGTTCTCACCCACCGTCGGGTTGCGGTGAGCGCAGTGCAGCATCAACGGTTCACCGATCTGGCCACTGTCGATCACCGCCTTGAGGGCGCGATAGCCTTCGTCATACGGGCGCATGAAGCCCACTTGCACCAGACGCTTGCCGCAGGCCACTTCGGCCTCGACGATCTTGCGGCAACCTTCGGCGGTGACCGCCAGGGGTTTTTCGCAGAACACCGGTTTGCCGGCGGCGATGGCGGCGAGCACGAACTCTTCGTGGCTCGGGCCCCAGGAGGTCACGAGAACGGCTTGAACTTCAGGTGAACGGATCAGCGCGTGGCCATCGGCATACACCTCGGCGTCCAGCTTCAAATCGGCCACCACCTTGGCGGCCTGCTCAAGGTTGATGTCGGTCACCGCTACCACCTGGCTGTTGAGCAGGGTCTGGCTGCAACGACGAATATGGTCGCGGCCGATGGCGCCGGTACCGATTACACCTAGCTTCAAAGACATACAAACACTCCTCTTGTTATTAGTACTGCCGGGCCTTGGCCAGGTGTTCATTGAGTTTTTTCGCGGCGGCGTTGGTGCGCTCGCTGGTAGACACCTGCGCCACGCCGACCCGCCACCACGACAGGTAGCCGTGAACCATGGTCTTGGGCAGCACCTTGATATCGATCAGGGTCGAGACCGTCTGCTTGCGCGCGTCGGCCAGGGCGGCTTCCAGCTGTTCCACCGTGCTGACCTTGTAGGTCTTGCAGCCATAGGCCGCCGCGCTCATGGCGAAGTCCACCGGTACCAGGCCGCCGTCGAGCTTGCCGCTCTCGGGGTTGCGGAAGCGGAACTCGGTGCCGAAGCTGTCCATGCCATTGCCGATTTGCAGGTTGTTGATGCAGCCGAAGGCCATGTTGTCGAGCAGCACCACATTGATCTTGCGCCGCTCCTGGATCGAGGTGGCCAGCTCCGAGTGCAGCATCATGTAGGAGCCGTCGCCGACCAGGGCGTAGACCTCCTTGGCCGGCTCGGCGAGTTTCACGCCAAGGGCGGCATTGATCTCATAGCCCATGCACGAATAGCCGTACTCGACGTGGTAGGTGTTGACCCCCTTGCTGCGCCAGGCCCGCTGCAAATCGCCGGGCAGGCTGCCGGCCGCGGCGACGATGATCGCGTCGTCGGCCAGGCGCTCGTTGAGTACGCCGAGCACCCGGCTTTGGGTCAGGCACGAGCCGGTCAGTTCGATAAATTCACGCAGCACGGCGCGGTCCAGGTGGTCATCGACCTCAGGCACGAAGGCGTCGCCCTGGTATTCCACCGAATGCACGCGGTCGACTTCCGCCGCCAACCGGGCCTTGGCCTCGCGGACCTGCTCGCCCCAGCCGGCGCGGTAGTCGCCGAGGGCATCGGCCAGCGCCTCCAGGGCGACTTTGGCATCGCCCAGCACTTGCACGCCGTCGAGTTTCACCGCGTCGCAGGGGCTGATATTGAGGTTGAGAAACGTCACCTCGGCATGCTTGAACAGCGATTTCGACGAGGTCGTGAAGTCGGTATAGCGCGTACCGATACCGATGATCAGATCAGCCTCGGGCGCCAGCAGGTTGGCCGCCAGGCAGCCGGTTTCGCCGATACCGCCAACGTTAAGCGGGTGGCTGGACACCACCGCACTCTTGCCCGCCTGGGTTTCGGCGAACGGAATGTCAAAACGCTCGGCAAAGGCTTGCAGCGCGGCATTCGCGCCGGAGTACTTCACGCCGCCACCGCAGATGATCAGCGGTTTGCGCTTGCCCCGGAAAGCCGCCAACGCATCGCCGATCATCGCGACGGTGGCCGGGCGGCGGTCGATACGGTGCACACGTTTTTGCAGGAAGTAGTCGGGGTAGTCCCAGGCTTCAGCCTGCACATCCTGCGGCAATGCCAAGGTCACCGCGCCGGTCTCGGCCGGGTCGGTCAGCACGCGCATGGCATGAATCGCCGCGGTCATCAACTGCTCAGGGCGGTTGATGCGGTCCCAGTATTTGCTCACGGAGCGAAACGCATCGTTGGTGCTGATGCTCAGGTCGTGGAACTGCTCGATCTGTTGCAACACCGGGTCGGGCTGGCGGCTGGCGTAGACATCACCGGGCAACAGCAGCAACGGGATACGGTTGGCGGTGGCGGTCGCGGCGGCGGTCAGCATATTCGCCGCGCCTGGGCCGACGGAGGCGGTGCACGCGTAGATCTTGCGGCGCAGGTGTTGCTTGGCAAAACCGATAGCGGCGTGGGCCATGCCTTGCTCGTTACGGCCCTGGTGCACGACCAGGTCGCCGCTGTCCTGCTCCAGGGCCTGGCCCAGGCCGAGCACGTTGCCGTGGCCGAAAATGGTGAACACACCGGCGACGAACTTGCTCTGCACGCCGTCGACTTCGATGTATTGGTTGTCCAGGAACTTCACCAGAGCCTGGGCCATGGTCAATCGGGTAGTGGTCATGTGGCGTCCCTTATCGTTTTTGCAGGTGGGCGATGCTTGCCCCCAACGCCTGCTGGATATCCGTCAGCGCATGCACGCTTTCGGCAAACGGCTCGAACGACAGATAGCCGCTGTAGCCGGTGCTGAGCAAGGTGTCGATCTGGGCCGCATTGCCGAGAATGTCGCCCTCACCCACCAGCACGCGGTGGCCGTCGCGGATCGAACTCAGCGGTGCCTCGGCCTCTTCCACGCCGGAGATATGCACCAGGCCGGTCAGTTCGGGGAAAAACGCCTGCTCGCCGGCCAGGTGGTGATGGAAGGTGTCGTGCACCAGGCGGAACACATCCAGGCCACCGATGGACTGGATCGCGTCCACCGCCACGCGTTTGTGGCGCAGGGCACACGCCTGGAAACCCAGCGGCTCGATAAAACCGAGAATCCCGTATTCGCGCAGGATCGGCGCCAGTTCGCTCAGTGCCGTGCGCAGACCGGCAGCACGCTGGGCCTCGTCGCGGGTATCGCCGCGCTCATTGAACGGGCACATCACCAGGCCCTGGGCCCCGCATTCACGGGCGTAGGTGGCGAGCTCGATCGCCTGGGCGCGGCGTTCGGCGTTCCACACATCAAAGGGGTACAGCGCGTTGATCGACAGCACCGTGATGCCCTGTGCCGCGCACATTTCGCGCACGCGGCTGGCCGGGGTGCCGTATTCGATTTGACGGTCCTTGAGGTCGTTGCGAAGCTCGATGGCATCGCATTTCAAGGCCACGGCCAGCTGGATGAAATCCGGTAGGGACAGGTTGGGCGCGACCATACGGTTAAGGGCAAAGCGTAGAGGCGACTTCATTGTTGTTCTCCGTCCAAAACCGGTTAAAGGTCCAGCAGCCAGCTGTGCTGCGGGTCGTTATGGAAATGCCAGGCCCGCTTGGGGCCGGCCATCACGTTCAGGTAGTAGGACTCGTAGCCATACGGCACGCTGACCGGGTGATACCCCTTGGGCACCACCACCAGGTCGCTGTTTTCCACGGCCATGGCCTGGTCGATGCTGCGGTCGTCGGTGTACACCCGCTGGAACACGAAACCCTGGGGCGGGTTGACCTGGTGGTAGTAGGTCTCTTCGAGAAAGCTTTGGTGCGGCAGGTCGTCGGTGTCGTGCTTGTGCGGCGGGTAGCTGGACGAGTGCCCGGACGGCGTGCGCACTTCCACCACCAGCAGGGAATGGGCCGGCTCGCTGTCAGGCAGGATGTCGCACACGTAGCGGGTGTTGGCGCCTTTGCCACGCACGCTGCGCTTGCACTGCTCGGGGCGGATCAGGCGAGGTTCGTAACCCGCCGCACCGGGCGCGGCGCAGACCGCGATTTGCACGTCGCTCAGGGCTGTCACCTGGGCGTCGGTGCCCGGCGGCAAGTAAGCGGCGAACGGCGATTTGTCTTCGAACACCGATTGGCGATCCCCGAGGTTCTGCCAGTTGAAACCTTCGCCCTGGATCGTCACGCGACCGCTGAGCAGCACCAGGCACAGCTCCTGATCGCCGGCGGTGACAGGCAGGGTTTCGCCCAGGCTCAAGCGGTAGGCGGCAAAGCCCACGTACTCCAGGCGGCCGGCTTCCAGGGCGACCATGGTTTGGCCGCGTTTGCTGCTTTTGACCAACAAGCTCATCACCGGGTCCTCTCGCTGAGAAGGGCTCGCAAGGTGTCGTAGCCCTTTTTGGCATAGATATAACTGGGCGCCACCGCCGGGTCCTGCTCGGCTTCCACCACCAGCCACCCTTCGTATCGGGCCGCCAGCAGCACGTCGAGCAGCGCGGCAAAGTCAATATCGCCATCGCCGGGCAC
The DNA here is from genome assembly GCF_057808775.1 of Pseudomonas sp. FG86. Taxonomy (NCBI): domain Bacteria; kingdom Pseudomonadati; phylum Pseudomonadota; class Gammaproteobacteria; order Pseudomonadales; family Pseudomonadaceae; genus Pseudomonas; species Pseudomonas sp. FG86. The sequence goes on from NZ_JBMDIS010000097.1 coordinate 15,906, forward strand.
GGTGAAGGTGCCGTTGACGATGCAGTCGGGAAAGCTCCACATCTGGTTGCGCGCCAGTTGCACCACCGGCTTGCGCACGTCCTTGAAATGCACGTGGCAGACGCGTTCGATATGCTTGCGCAGCACCTCGAGGGGTTCGCCGCCGCCCATGTAGCAGTGGCCCGAATCGAACAGCAGGCCGACTTCCGGGCCGGTGCGGCGCATCAATTCGTCGATGTCTTGCGGGGATTCGACGTAGGCGCCCATATGGTGGTGGTAGGCCAGGCGCACGCCCTGGGACAGGGTAAAGCGTGCGAGCTCCGTGAGTTTGTCGGCGTAGTCCTGCCACGCCTGCTCACTGTGGAAACGCGGGCGTTCAATCAGGCGGATGCGTGAGCCCTGGATCGAATCGGCGACTTCGCCATACACCAGTACGGTGGCGCCGTTTTGTTTCAGCAGTTCGACGTGGCCGGCGATGGCCTCGATTTCTTCCGCCACCGAGCGGCGGGCCAGGCGGCTGGAATACCAGCCGGAGACCAGCGCCAGGTCATAGGGACGCAATACGTCGCCGACGCCCTTGGCGTCCTTGGGGAATTTGCCGTTGAGTTCAAACCCTTCGTAGCCGATTTCCTTACCTTCGCTCAAGGCAGTGCTCAGGGGCGTTTCACCGCCCAGGGCCGGCAGGTCGTCGTTGCTCCAGGAGATCGGGTTGATGCCAATTCGGATTGCGGGCATGGCTGCACCTATTGTTTTTATCTGACTTAAGCCTGGTGAGATTTGCTTTTATGTGGGAGGGGGCTTGCCCCCTCCCACATTGGAATTGCATTGCACATTGAGAACGGTGATCAGGTTCGGGCACTGCGCCAGGCGTCGATGAGTTGTTCGAAGGTCGCCTGTACCTGCTGAATCAACGTCTCATCATCGATCTCCCCCGCCATCCACAAACGACTCGGTTCCTGGAAGATCGTACGGCCCACGGCAAACCCACGGCAGGTGCTGCTCTGACTGGCGTTGCGGAACCCCTCGGCCAGGCTTTCGGCTGACGCATTCAGGCCCAGCAGTACCACGCCACGGCAGTACGGGTCGCGTTCCTGGATCAGCGCATCGAGCTTTTTCCAATCCTCGGCCGGCTGCGCCTCGATCTTCCACCACGCCGGGTAGATACCCAGGTTGTACAGGCGCTTGAGGCTGCGGTAGAGCACGTCCGGGTAGGTGGACGGATGATCCTTGGGCGGGATGACTTCCAGCAGCAGTTCATGACCGCTGACCAGGGATGCCTCATACACCGCCTTGAGCTGGGCTTCCTGTTCCAGGCGCAGCAATGGCTCGTCATCGGGGTGGTATTGCACCAGGCACTTGATGATCTGCTCCTGGGGCCAGGCGATCAGGTTGCTGCCGATCGACCGCCCATGCTCGAACGCCAGGGGCCGCGAGTTCTGCACCTCCACCGGACGCGCGATCCACCAACCACGACCGCTGGCGGCGTTGAGCGCGTCCTGGCCAAAGCGCTGGTCGGCGAGCAGGCCCACATCGGCCGCCACGCCCTGCTCGCGCAGCTTGTGTTCCACCCGCTCCACCGCCTGGATAAACAGTTGCTTGATCGCACTGATGCGCGTCAGGTCCTGCCCACCGCGCTGCGCCAGGTCGACCAACTGCCAGCGGTGGTCGAAGGCGAAAATGAACAGCTGTTTCCACGCCTTGCGGGGCACGCTGACGCGGTGCAGGCGTTGCAGGGTTGCGTCCTGGTCCGGGCGGGTAATCGGTACCGGGCTGTTGAACAGGTAATCCAGTTCGGCCGGCGTCGGCATGGCCGGGGCGCAGGCGTGGCGGGAGACCACCAGGCCGCCGCAGGCATTGGCCAACTGGCTGCAACGCTCGTCGCTGGCGTCGTTCAGCCAACCGCTGAGGAAGCCCGACATAAAGGCATCGCCGGCGCCCAGCACATTGAGCACTTCAACGCGCACGCCGGGGTAGATCGCACCGTCTTCCAGCCGCGCAGGGATCGCACCGTGAATCACCGTGCAACCCTGGGGGCCGAGCTTGACCACCAGGGTCGCCGGGGTCAGTTCGCGCACGGTGCGCAGGGCGGTGAGCAGATCTTCACTGCCACCGGCGATCAGAAATTCTTCTTCCGTACCGACGATCAGGTCGAAGCGCGGCAGGATTTTCTGCACATGCTGGCTGACCTTCTGGTCGGCGACGAAACGGGTCTCGCCATCGGCCTTGCCCGCCAGGCCCCACAGCACCGGACGGTAGTCGATATCCAGCACCCGCTGGACGTTGTGCTTGGCTGCATAGTCCAGGGCCTGGATGCTGGCCTTGTACACGCCGTCGGTGGAGAAATGCGTGCCGGTGATCAGCAACGCCTTGCTGGAGGCGATAAAGGCTTCGTTGATGTCTTCGCCGCGCAGGGCCATGTCGGCGCAGTTTTCACGGTAGAACACCAGGGGGAAGGTCTCGCGGTCCTTGAGGCCGAGCAGCACCAGCGCGGTGAGGCGCTCCGGGTCGACCTTGATGCCGCTGACGTCGCAGCCCTCACGTGCCAGGGACTCCACCAGGAAACGCCCCATATGGTCGTCGCCCACCCGGCTGAGCATGGCCGACTTGAGCCCCAGCCGGGCGGTGCCGAAGGCGATATTGGCGGAGGAACCGCCGAGGTATTTGGCGAAACTGGACACGTCCTCAAGCCGTGCACCGACTTGCTGTGCATAGAGGTCGACGCCCAGGCGCCCGAGGCAAATCAAATCCAATTGACGCCCACTGGCAAAACGAGTCTGGCCCATGCTGGCTCCTGTTATTTTTATCAGCCTGCGTTGTGCCGCCGTAGCGACGGCAAACGCTCTTGGTGGAAGCAGACTAGAACGTTCAGCGCCCTCAATCAATATTTATTCCAGAATTATTTTTAGTGGAATATTTTTTCCAATACGTCAGCATAGGGGCCTGCCAGCCCGCGTGGATCGTTTCAGCAGACCACGGGCCCGGTGATGCCGGGGTATTTTTTTGCGCCTACCCTGTAGACTTGCGTCCACCCATCAGCGCACCGAAGAACAAGCCAGAAGGATTGCCCATGTCCCGCACCGATCAGCCGGCCACGCCCGAGACCGCTTCCCAAGACACTCTCGCCAGCCCTCCGATCAATGCCGAACGCTTGTTGCAGCTGATCACCGATGAGTACGAAAGCCTGCCGCGCCAGCTCAAGCGCATTGCCAGTTATATGAGCCAGCAGAGCGACCGGATCATGGTCGACCGCATCAGCGACATCGCCCGCGAATGCGAAGTGCACCCGTCGGCCATCGTGCGGTTCTCCCAGCGCTTCGGCTTCAGTGGGTTCAGTGAGATGCAGGCGCTGTTTCGCGAGGCCTACACCCACAAGACCACGCCGGTGCAGAACTACCAGCAGCGCATCCGCAGCATGATCGCCAACAAGTCGCAGAAAGCCAGTGGCGGTGACCTGGCGCGCGAGTGCGTCAACGCCACCCTTTCGGGGATCGAACGCCTGGGGCTGGAGCTCGATGATGCAGCCTTCGAGAAAGCCGTGGACCTGGTGGTCAACGCTGACAATATCTACGTGGTGGGCGTACGGCGCTCCTTCGCGGTGGCCGATTACCTGGTCTACAACCTGCAACACACCAACAAGCGCATTCACCTGATTTCCGGCCTGGGTGGCAGCTACCGCGAGCAGATGCGCAGCGTACGCGCCAACGACCTGGTGATCGCCATCAGTTTCACCCCCTACGGTAAAGAGACCCAGCACTGCCTGCGCATCGCCCAGCACCACCAGGCCAAGACCCTGATCATCACCGATAGCAACCTCTCGCCCCTGGCCAAGCGGGCGAATGCGGTGCTGTTGGTCAATGAGGGCTCGTCGTTTGCCTTCCGTTCATTGAGCGCCACCTTGTGCCTGTGCCAGGCGTTATTCATTGCCGTGGCGTATCGACTGGAATTGAAGGTGGACGAAATTCACGAGCAAGTCGGATTCGACGACTGACGCTCAAACACCGCAGGCCAAATGTGAGAGGGGGCTTGCCCCCGATAGCGGTGTATCAGTCGCCTGATCAGCCGACTGTCACTCTGCCATCGGGAGCAAGCCCCCTCCCACAAATAACCCGGATCAGTGCATGAAGATCGCGATCAGGATGATCACCGGGATCGGCACGCCGAGGAACCACAGAAGTAATGAGCGCATGGTGTTCTCCTTGAATTAACGAACGTAGGTTTCGGTTTCGACGTACACCACGGCATCGCGGCGACGGCCACCAAAGGTCGCGGCGAAGCTGGCAAAGAAGGCGCCGATCAACAGGGCGACAAAGGTCCACAGTGAGGTATAGGCGGCGACTTTGGCGGCCGTATCCGCGGCTTGCTTGGCTTTGAGCTTGGCGTCTTCGACCGCTTTACGGGCATCGCCGTAGACTTTGTCGATACGCGCTTCGGCATCGGCCTGGCTGAGGTTGGTGCGCTGGCTGATCAACTGGGCCAGGTAGGCACGGTCGTCTGCGGCGAGTTGGCCATCATTGCTCAGGGTGCGGGTGAAGATGCGTGCAACCACGCCATGGGCAGCGTCATCACTGACGGCGACCGGGCGATCATCACGAAACAGGCTGTCGACGTAGTAGTCGAAGTCGCCGCCGTTAACGCCTTTGGCTGCACTGCCCGCGGCTTGAGTGATACCGTTGGCCGCGCCTGCTGCCACGCTGGCACCGGCTTTCACACCACCGCTCACCACACTGCTGACCGAACCGACCACCAGCACTGCGGTGATCAGCGTGGCGACCGCCCAGGCCAGGAAGCCATGGGCCGTGTCGCGAAAGTACACCTCATCGCCATGCATATTGGCCCACTTCACCCGCAACCGGCCGGCGATGTAGCCGCCCAGGCCCGAGGCGACGATCTGGGTAAAGGCCAGCCAGACAATGGTGGAAATGCCAAGGCCCTTGGCGCTGATACCGCTGTCGGCCCACGGCGACACCGCCGAAAAGCCCAGGCCGAAGCCCAGCAGCACCAGGATCAGGGACAACGCAGCCGCGGCAGCGGCCCCGGCGAAAATCGCCCCCCAGGAAACCCCGGAGAGCGTGCTCGACTCTTGCAGCGTGGATGAGGATGTAATCATTGTTGTTCAGCTCCCGGCAGGAAATTAAGTGTTACAAGTCTCAAAAGGGACAGTGCAGCCAGCGTGCCAGGCAGTTGAAAAAATAAAATTCATAGTTTTCAAACAGTTAACAAAATTGAACTCCCTTGAACCATGCAACTTGCAATAAATGACTGTTTCAGGCGGGCGTTATGCATTCCCTGTGGGAGGGGCTGGCCCTAATGCCAACGTACAGCCGCTTGTGTAGGAGCGAGGGGGACGCCTAGTTCTTGCTCGCGAAGAACGTCAACGATAACGCGTGTTTCCTGAATGAACGCGGCGCCTGTGAGTTTTTCGCGAGCAAGCTCGCTCCTACAAAAATGCCTTGACCGACTGGCGTTAGGGCCTTCCCCCCGCCCTCACCGGCCGATGCCCGCCATGAAACTTGTGTCAGTTTTGCCAATATGAAGTTTTATTTAGGAAGCATTCAGCCATTTCTTGGCAAAATGCCCCCACTTCTAGTGTGAATCGCTCACCAGGTAATCCTATGACCCGCATTTTGACTATCGAGGATGACGCCGTAACGGCCCGCGAGATCGTCGCCGAGCTGAGTAGCCATGGACTGGACGTAGATTGGGTGGACAACGGCCGTGAAGGCCTGGTCCGCGCTGTGAGTGGTGATTACGATCTGATCACCCTCGACCGTATGCTGCCGGAACTCGATGGCCTGGCCATCGTCACCACCCTGCGCACCATCGGCGTGTCGACACCGATCCTGATGATCAGCGCGCTCTCCGATGTGGACGAACGCGTGCGCGGCCTGCGCGCCGGTGGCGACGACTACCTGACCAAACCCTTCGCCTCCGACGAAATGGCCGCCCGCGTCGAGGTGCTGCTGCGACGCAAAAGCACGGTCAAGGAATTTGAAACCGCGTTGCGCGTGGCCGACCTCGAACTCAACCTGATCAGCCGTGAAGCCAGCCGCGCCGAGCAACCCCTGAGCCTGCTGCCCACCGAATACAAACTGCTGGAATTCCTGATGCGCAACACCGGGCAGATCCTGTCGCGGATGATGATCTTCGAGGAAGTCTGGGGTTATCACTTCGACCCGGGCACCAACCTGATCGATGTCCACATCGGTCGCCTGCGCAAGAAAATCGATCCACCGGGCCTCACGCCGCTGATCCGCACGGTACGAGGTTCCGGTTATGTCATTGCTGAACCCCTCTAAGGGCTGGCGTTCTTCCAGCAGCCGCTTGCTGGCGCTGTACAGTTCGCTGTTCGTGGCCTGGAGTTGCATCCTCATGGGGGTGCTGTACTACGAGGTGTCGGGTTACCTGGGCGACCTGTCGCGCCATTCGCTGATGCAGCGCCAGCATCTGTTCCAACGCTTCGACGGCGAAGAACTGGTCGAAGCCCTGACCACCAGCATGACCTTCGACATGAAGGGCGTGGACGCCTATGGCCTGTTCGACGAGCAATTTCGCCCGTTGAGCGGACCGATCCGCGCGATCCCGCCAGACCTGCCGAGGGACGGCAAGATCCACGCCCTGGTCAATTGCGTCGACTCTGACGACCCGAAACTGCCCAAGGACAGCTGCGACGCCGTGGTGACCCATACCGACGACGGCCGCTGGCTGGTGCTGGTGCGCGCCAACGGTTCGCTGTTCGGCGTGACCCGGATCATCTGGCATGCGTTGTTGTGGGCGCTGTCCCTGACCATCATCCCCGGCGCGGCCGGCTGGCACCTGTTGCGGCGGCGCCCGCTACGGCGAATTCGCGGGATCCAGGCCAGCGCCGAAGCCATCGTCGCCGGCGACCTCACCCACCGTTTGCCGCTGTCGAATCGGCGTGACGAGCTCGATATGCTCGCCGCCATCGTCAACGCCATGCTCGACCGTATCGAGAAGCTGATGAACGAGGTCAAGGGCGTGTGCGACAACATCGCCCACGACCTGCGCACCCCGCTGACCCGCCTGCGGGCGCAGCTCTACCGTATCCGGCAGGAGGCAGAGAAAGACTCGGGCTACGCCGTGAAACTGGACGACGCGATTGCCGAGACCGATACCCTGATGGCGCGCTTTCGCGGGCTGTTGCGCATCTCGGAACTGGAAGACCACCAGCGCCGCTCCGGCTTCCTGGTGATGGACCCCCTGCCCCTGTTACGCGAACTGCATGACTTCTACCTGCCCTTGGCCGAGGAAGGCGAATTGCACCTCAGGCTGGATGTTCCGGAGTCCCTGCCGTGGATCACCGGCGACCGTGCCCTGTTGTTCGAGGCCCTGTCCAACTTGCTGAGCAACTCGATCAAGTTCTCCCCACCGGGTGGTGAAGTGATTTTGCGCGGGCTCAATGACGCCGGCAGCACACGCATCGAAGTGCACGACTCCGGGCCAGGCATACCGGCAGCGGAGCGTGATGCGGTGTTCCAACGTTTCTATCGCGTGGACGAAGGCGACCAGCGAGGAGGCTTCGGGCTGGGCTTGTCGATTGTCGCGGCGATCATCAACTTGCATGGGTTCAAGTTGGAAGTCGGTACCAGCGAGCAAGGCGGTGCGCGCCTGGTCCTTGAATGCCGCCAGCAGCTGATGCCCGAAGCCTGAGAGCCTGTGGGAGATTCCCCTACCTGTGGCGAGGGGGCTTGTTGTGGCTAGCGGACCTGTTGTGGCGAGCGGGCTTGCCCCGCGTTGGGGCGCGTAGCGGCCCTAAAACC
>NZ_JBMDIS010000098.1:0-22877 GCF_057808775.1 Pseudomonas sp. FG86
CCCCCCCCCCCCCCCCCCCCCCCCCCCCCCCCCCCCCCCCCCCCCCCCACAACAGGTCCGCTCGGCACGACAGGCCCGCTCACCACAACAAGTCCGTTCATCACTGGGCGCGCGCCTCCCCCGAAAATCCGGGCTATTGCCGGGAGATTGGCCCCTGTGCAAAAAAACGTAAATAACGGTGAATTATTTCGTGTCCGCTTATATCTGAACTGACAGAGCGGTGCCATCGCAACCATGGCACCTCCCCTGTTCTGTTTTAGAGTGGCCCGCATGAAATTACGTAAGAAAAGCGTCAAACCCATCGGTTTGAAAGACATCACCATCGTCGACGACGCCAAGATGCGCAAGGCGATCACCGCCGCGGCATTGGGCAACGCCATGGAATGGTTCGACTTTGGTGTCTATGGGTTTGTTGCCTATGTGCTCGGCAAGGTGTTCTTCCCCGACGCCTCCCCCAGCGTCCAAATGATCGCTGCCCTGGCCACCTTCTCCGTGCCCTTCCTGATTCGCCCCCTCGGTGGCCTGTTCTTCGGCGCGCTGGGGGACAAATACGGGCGACAAAAAGTCCTCGCCGCCACCATCGTGATCATGTCGTTGAGCACCTTCGCCATCGGCTTGATTCCCGGTTATGCCTCGATTGGCATCTGGGCACCGATCCTGCTGCTGTTGTGCAAGATGGCCCAAGGGTTCTCGGTAGGCGGTGAATACACCGGCGCCTCGATTTTCGTTGCCGAATACGCGCCCGACCGCAAGCGCGGCTTCCTCGGCAGCTGGCTGGACTTCGGTTCCATCGCCGGTTTTGTCCTCGGCGCCGGTGTGGTTGTACTGATCTCCAGCGTCCTCGGCGAAGCCGACTTCGAGTCCTGGGGCTGGCGCTTGCCGTTCTTTCTCGCCCTGCCCCTGGGCCTCATCGGCCTGTACCTGCGCCATGCACTGGAAGAAACCCCTGCCTTCCAACAACATGTCGATAAGCTCGAACAGGGCGACCGCGAAGGCCTGACCCATGGCCCCAAGGTGTCCTTCAAGGAAATCGCCACCCAGCATTGGCGCAGCCTGCTGACCTGCATCGGGATCGTCGCGGCGACCAACGTGACGTACTACATGCTGCTCACCTACATGCCCAGCTACCTGTCCCATAACCTGCATTACAAAGAAAACAGCGGCGTGCTGATCATCATCGCGATCATGGTCGGCATGCTGTTCGTGCAGCCGTTCATTGGTTTTATCAGCGACAAGGTCGGGCGCAAGCCGTTCATCATCGCGGGCAGCATCGGCCTGCTGTTTCTCTCGATCCCGGCGTTCATGCTGATCACCAGCGGCAAGATCGGCCTGATCTTCAGCGGCTTGCTGATCCTGGCCATCGTGCTTAACTTCTTCATCGGCGTGATGGCCTCGACCCTGCCTGCGATGTTCCCCACCCACCTGCGCTACAGCGCCCTGGCCAGCGCGTTCAACGTCTCGGTATTGATCGCCGGCGTAACGCCGACCGCCGTGGCCTGGCTGGTGGAAAGCACCAACGACCTGTACATGCCCGCCTATTACCTGATGGTATTTGCCGTGGTGGGCCTGGTCACCGGCCTGACCATGAAGGAAACCGCCAACAAACCCCTGCGCGGCGCGGCACCAGCGGCTTCCGACATGGCAGAAGCCAAGGAGCTGCTGCAAGAGCACCACGACAATATCGAGCAGAAAATCGAAGACATCGACGCCGAGATCGCCGAGCTGGAAGCCAAGCGCCAGAACCTCGTGCAGCAGCATCCGCGCATTAATTAAGACCTTATCGCGCGTGGCGACCGGGGTCGCCACGCCATTGGATTGGAGTGTTGAGCATGGTTCCAAGCGTCACTGCTACACACGCGTTACTCAGCGCCGATGAACGCGCTGCCATCGCCGAAATAGAAGCCACCACCAGCATCCTGCAACTGGTTACCCGCCTGACGGGCATGCGCTTCGCCGGCATCGCCAAATTCACCGACCTGGAATGGATCGTCTGCTCCGTGCACGACCCCCTCGACATGGGCATCCATGTCGATGACGTGCTCGACCTGGAAACCACCCTGTGCAGTGAGTTCTGTATCAACCCCCATACCTTGTTCATCCCGCAAGTCAGCCAGAACGGCCGCTTTGCCGCACGCCCGGTGGTCAAGCAATACGCCATCGAGAGCTACGCTGGCGCACCGATTTTCCTCCCCGATGGCAGCCTGTTCGGCGCGCTGTGCGCACTGGATTCGAGGGCAATGCTGTTTGATGACCCCAACCTGCCGGAAACCCTCAGCCTGTTCGCCCGCCTGATCGGCTGCATCTTCTACGCTAACTTGACGACGACTGAGCATTGATCTCTGACTTGCCGCGCAGCGCGGCAATGTCTCGCTTAGGTGGCGCGCCAAACAGGCGGCTGTACTCGCGGCTGAACTGGGACGGGCTTTCATAACCCACCTTGAACGCTGCACGGGAGACATCCTGGTGCTCGTTCAACATCAATCGTCGCGCCTCGTTCAAGCGTAACCACTTCTGGTACTGCAACGGGCTCATCGCCGTCAGTTGGCGGAAGTGATGGTGAAAGGTGGCGGCGCTCATCTGCACCCGCGCCGCCAGTTCCTCTATACGCAGCGTCGCGTCGTAGTTGAGCTTCAGCCAGTCGACGGCCTTGGCGATTCGATAGCCCTGCCCGTCAACCGCACAGATCTGGCGCAGCCGAACCGCCTGGTCGCTCTTGAGCAGCCGGTAATGAATTTCACGGCTGATCAGCGGGGCCAGAACCGGTATCGCTTCCGGCTCATCGAGCAGCGCCACCAGGCGCGCAAAGGACGCAAGCATCCCGTCGGTGATCGCGCCAATCCCAACCCCCTTCATCACCGCGGGTTCACGCAGCGGCGGCAGCTCACTCTGGGCGATCAGTTCGGTCAATACGCGCAGGTCCAACTGGAACGTCAGCCCCAGGCAAGGGTTAGCGGGACTGGCGACCCGCACTTGCGAATTGGCCGGGATGTCCAGGGAAGTGAGCAGGAAACGGGACGTGTCATACGGGTACCCCTCACCGCCGACCCACAGCTGTTTCTCGCCCTGGGCCACGAGGATGACGCTGGGCTCGACCATGCACACCACTGGCGCCGAAGGATGCTCACGTCGATAAAACCCCAGGCCCGGGATCGGCATGGCGTAGTCGCCGGGTGTCGAGATACGCGAGCCGATGGACTGCACCAGCGTCGCCAGGAGGGAATGATTGATCGTCATGACAGGCTCTTTGCTTTCGTCTCGGAACTGTAGCGCGTCAGCCGTTGGGCGTCCCCGACAAACCTCAAAACTCAGAGGATCAGGCAAGTAATCCAGTGGAACGCACTACAGGACCACGGGCTGCATCGGGAAAATGGGCACACCAACTTCGCCAAGGGAACCGCCAATGAAAAGCCTCTTGTTCGCCCTGGGTTTGTTGGTGACCTCTTTTTCCTCACTGGGAGCCGACATGTCCAAGGGTGCAAGTAACTTCTACACCAGCGACAAGGTGAGCGTGGAAAAGGTCACCTTCAACAACCAATACGGCATGCGGGTGGCGGGCAATCTGTTCGTGCCCAAACACCTCGCACCCACCACAAAGAATGCCGCAATCATCGTGGGCCACCCGATGGGAGCCGTCAAAGAACAAAGCGCCAACCTGTACGCCACCAAGATGGCCGAACAGGGCTTTGTCGCCCTGTCCCTGGACCTGTCGTTCTGGGGTGAAAGCGCAGGCACGCCGCGCAATGCGGTGCTGCCCGACCTCTATAGCGAAGATTTCAGTGCCGCCGTGGATTTCCTCGGCAGCCGCCCAATGGTCGACCGTGAACGCATTGGCGTCATCGGCGTATGTGGCAGTGGCAGCTTCGCCATCAGCGCGGCGAAAATCGACCCACGCCTCAAGGCCATCGCCACGGTCAGCATGTACGACATGGGCGCCGCCAACCGTAACGGGCTCAAGCACGGCGTGACCCTGGAACAACGCCGGCAGGTGCTGCTCCAGGCCGCCAACCAGCGCTATGTTGAGTTCCAAGGTGGCGAAACCCTCTACACCGGTGGTACGCCGCATGTGCTGACCGGCGATGCCGTGGGGGATGAGTTCTACGATTTCTACCGCACACCACGTGGGGAGTTCACCCCGTCCGGGGCCTCGGCACGGACCACCACCCGGCCAACGCTGACCAGCAACGTGAAGTTCATGAACTTCTACCCGTTCAACGACATCGAGACGATCTCCCCACGCCCGCTGTTGCTGATTGCCGGCGCCAATGCCCACTCCCGTGAATTCAGCGAGGACGCCTACGCCCGTGCCGCGCAACCCAAGACGCTGCTGATCGTGCCCAACGCCGGGCACGTGGATCTCTATGACCGAGTCGACCTGATCCCCTTTGCCCAGCTCACCACCTTCTTCCGCACGTACTTGAAATAACCGCCTCGATGCGCGGCCTCACTGTCGAGGCCGCCGCTCACACCGAAGGACTCCCCCATGGACCACTCCTCCTCTCGCCCACGCTGGGGCGCCGTGCTCGCCTTGTCCCTGGCCGCCTTTGCCCTGGTGGCCTCCGAGTTCATGCCCGTAAGCCTGCTCAGCCCCTTGGCCGCCGACCTGAACATCAGCGAAGGCCAGGCCGGCCAAGGTATTTCCGTCTCCGGGTTGTTTGCCTTGTTGACCAGCCTGGTTATCGCCAACGTCGCTGCCCGGGTCGATCGCAAGCGCCTGCTGATCGCCCTGACCCTGCTGATGATCCTGTCCGGCACGGTGGTGGCGTTGGCCCCGAATTACGGGGTGTTCATGCTGGGCCGCGCGTTGATCGGCGTCGCCATCGGCGGCTTCTGGTCGCTGTCGGCCGCCACCGCCATGCGTTTGGTACCGACACCCCAAGTACCGCGTGCCTTGGCCATCGTCAACGGCGGCAACGCCCTCGCAACGGTGATCGCCGCACCGCTGGGCAGCTTTGTCGGCGGACTGATCGGTTGGCGAGGCGCATTTTTCTGCGTGGTGCCGGTCGCCATCGTCGCCGTGGCATGGCTGCTGATAAGCCTGCCGTCAATCAAGCCGCGTGCTGAAGGGGCGTCCTCCAATGGCCTGCGCCTGATGAACCATCGGCCGGTGGCCTTGGGCATGCTCGCCGTCAGTGTGTTTTTCATGGGCCAGTTCATGCTGTTCACCTACCTGCGGCCGTTCCTGGAAGGCGTGACCCGGGCCAGCGTTTCTACGCTCTCGCTGATGTTGCTGGTGCTTGGCCTGGCCGGCCTGGCGGGCACGTTCCTGATCGAGCGTTTCCTGAAAAACCACCTGTACGCCACGTTGACCGTCATTCCTGTATTGATGGCGCTGACCGCCGTGGCCTTGGTCGCCTTTGGCGGTTCATCGCTCATCACCGCAATGCTGCTGGGCGTTTGGGGCCTGGTGGCCACCGCCGCACCGGTTGGCTGGTGGACCTGGCTGGCCAAGGTCCTGCCGGATGATGCGGAAGCCGGCGGCGGCTTGATGGTGGCGATCATCCAATTGGCGATCGCCCTGGGCGCCATCGTCGGCGGTTGGGTATTCGACCTCAGCGGCTACCGGGCCACGTTCGAGTCAAGTGCCGCGGTACTGAGCGCCGCGGCGTTGCTTGCCTGGCTGGCTGGGCGCGCCAGCCACTATCGCGCGCTGTCGATGATTTGCCCACCATCGGGGGTCAGGCTGTAGCCGGTAATGAACTGCGCGTCCTGGCTGGCCAGGAACAGCGCGACTGGCGCGATGTCCTCCTCCGGCGAGCCATAGCGCCCCAGTACATTGGTCGGCGCGGGCGCGTCGTAAGCGTCGCCCCAGGTGTCGGCCACCGGTAACAGGTTATTCACCGTGATGTTGTCCACGCCCCATTCCCGCGCCGCCGAACGCGTCAAGGCGCGCACCGCTTCCTTGGCGATGTTGTAGGGCGCGTAGCCTTGCAGGCCGATAATGCCCGCCAACGACCCGAAGTTGATCACCCGCCCTGCGCCGCTGGCCTTCAGATACGGGTAACACGCCTGCATGGTCCGCAGGTAGGCAATGGGCCCCATGTCGAAATTGCGTTGCAGTTGCTCCACGGGCAGGTCGAGGACCGATGAAAACACCACACTGGGGTCGAATGCGTTGTTCACCAGGATATCGATGCCGCCGTAGGTGGCCACAACGTCCTGCACTGCTGCGCTGACCTGCGCGGCGTCGGACAGATCGCACACGACGCCCAGCGCTGTGCCGCCAGCGGCCTGGATATCGGCCACCACGCGCTCGACGTTTGCCGCCGTACGCGAGACCACCGCGACCTTGGCGCCCTGCGCCGCAAATAACTGCGCCGTGGCACGGCCGATACCGCGTCCGGCGCCGGTCACGATGGCTACTTTTCCGTTGAGTCGGGACATGTGTTTTCTCCATGGGATACAGGGTTTATTGCAGCGGGTTTGCGCTAAGATCCCTGGCAACATGAATCGACACAAGTAGGATGAAAAAGTGGCAGTCAGTATGGAAAACCAGACTAAAAGCGCTGAAAAGCCGAATATGCACGAAGAAATGCGACGCGCATTCTCACTGCTTTCAGGCAAGTGGAAGCTGGAAATCATGTGGCTGTTGAACCAGCGTGTTTATCGGTTTGGTGAGCTGCGCAAGGCGATCGGTGGCATTACCCAGCACATGCTCACGGCGCAACTGCGGGAACTGGAAAACGACGGCTTGATCACCCGCACGGTGTTCGCCGAAGTGCCACCCCGGGTCGAATATGAAATGACCGAAAAAGCCCGCGCACTGGGGCCGACGATGCAGGCATTGATGCTGTGGTGGAGCGAATACGGCGACAGTGTTCCAGTGAAGCCCAACCCGCGCGGGCGCACGGCGCTCCAGCGCGAACGACAACCGCTGAAACCCTAATTGTTTTGCCCGCGCCGCCGATAACCAGGCATCCCCCCTGACTTGCAGCAATACGCTGCGGGAAACAATGCCGAACTCTCTTACCCCGATGGTGCGCAAGCTTTCCAACCGTACCAGCCTGTCGCTGACGCGTACCTCGCTGTTCAATTTCATCGCCTTGCTGGCGTTGGTATTTGCAGCCGCTGCCTATTCGTTGGTTTACCTCGCCCATGACCTGGACCATTCCGAGCAGCAAGAGAGCGCGTTCTATACCCGCAAAGCGGTGCAATCCCTGGAGAAATCGCTGCGGGTCACCGTCAAGGACTACGCGTTCTGGAGCGATGCCTATAAGCACCTTCATATGACGGTGGACAGCGACTGGGCCTATAGCCGCGGCAACGTCGGGGCAACGCTGTACCAGGACTTCGGCTTCCAGGGCCTGTTTGTGGTCAACGACGTCAATCACACCGTTTACGCCGTGATTGGGGGCAAGCTGCGCAGCATTGAACTCAGCCAATGGCTCGACCAACCCCTGACCGAGATTATCGAACAGGCGCGTGCAGGCGCTGAAAATGAAACGCCGGTCACGGCCTTCATCAACGTGCGTGGCAGCCCCGCGCTCGTAGCCGCTGCGGCGATCACCCCGGGCACCGACCCGACGGTCATAGCGGACGACCGGCCAGCGTCAGTGCTGATCTTCGTCGACATCCTCGACAGCGCCAAACTGACCACGATCGGCGATGACTTTGGCGTCAGCAAACTGCACGTCGCCACTGCCGATGACATCGGCCAGACCCTGGTTTTCCCCCTCGGCGATAACGGCGCCGCCGGCAGCCTGCACTGGGAGCCTTCGCGTCCCGGCCTGCGGCTGATGGGCGTAGGCTTGCCACTGTTGGGGCTGGCCGCGTTGCTGGTGTGCCTGATGACGTGGGTGATTTTGCGCCGAGCCACTGCTGCGGCCCTCGCCCTGGATGCCAGCCACGCTTCGCTGCAAGACAGCCAGAATGCCTTGGCCACCAGCGAAGCACGCTTTCGCGATGTGGTGGAGGCCAGTTCTGACTGGGTCTGGGAAATCGACGCCCAATGGCGCTTCACCTACTTGTCGGAGCGTTTCGAAAGTGTCACCGGCCTGGCGCGGCAAGCCTGGATCGGCGCCGCGATGAGCGACTTGCTGGACACCGAAGCCGGCCTGCTTTCGCAATGGCTGAACACCCCGGGCCGATGCGTGGATATCAGCGTGCAGTGCCGCTACTTCGATGCTCAGGGGCAGGAACGCACCACGCGGCTATCGGCACGGGAAATGCCCTGCGGCGGTTTTCGCGGTACGGCCACCGACGTGACTGAAGAGGTCGAATCACGTCGGCGCATCGAGTTTTTGTCCCAGCATGATGCCTTGACCGGGCTGCCTAATCGCACGCGCCTACAAGCGTTCCTGGATGGCAAACTCAAGGCCCTGCCCCACGCCGGACACCCCTTGGTAATGCTCAGCCTGGACCTGGATCGGTTCAAGCCGGTCAATGATCTGCTGGGGCACGCCGCCGGTGATCGGGTGCTCAATGAAGTGTCGAGCCGCCTGACCAACTGTGTGCGCCATGGCGACCTGGTTTCCCGCGTCGGCGGCGATGAATTTGTGCTGATCCTGAGCGAAGCAGGCACTCAAGACGAAGTCGAAAGCCTCTGCAAGCGCTTGATCGAGTCTATCGAGCACGCCATCCGAATCGACGAACAGGAGGTCTTCATCAGCGCCAGTATCGGCATTGCCATCGCCCCCGACGACGCCCACGAAGCCAGCGAACTGCTGCGCTACGCCGACATTGCGTTATACGAAGCGAAAGCGGCCGGCCGCAACACCTGGCGGTTTTACTCCGGCGAAATGAACACGCGGATCATCGAACGTCGGCGCCTGGAAAGCGACCTGCGCTATGCGATCAAGCACGCAGAATTACGCCTGCACTTCCAACCGCGCTATCGCATTGCCGATGGGCTGATGGTGGGAGCCGAAGCGCTGGTTCGCTGGCAGCATCCGCAGCGCGGCTTGATCGCGCCGGACACCTTCATTCCGATTGCCGAAGAGTCCGGGCTGATCCTGTCGCTGAGCGACTGGGTGCTTGAAAACGCCTGCACCTGCGCGGCCCAGTGGCCGGACACGCTGTTTGTCTCCGTCAACCTGTCGCCCACCGAATTCAAGCGCGGCAACCTGGTGGAGCGCGTACGACACGCCCTGGACAGCTCAGGCATCGACCCTTCGCGCCTGGAATTGGAAGTGACCGAAAGCGTCATGCTCGAGGATGCCGTCGGCGCGCTGGAGGTGATGCACACGCTCAAGCAATTGGGCATCCGCATCGCCATGGATGACTTCGGTACTGGCTATTCGTCCCTGAGCTACTTGCGCGCCTTCCCGTTCGACGGCTTGAAAATAGACCGCAGTTTCTTGACCCGGCTGGCAGAAAGCGCCGACGACAAGGCAATCATCCAAGCCATCGTGGGGTTGGGCCGTGCCCTGGCGTTGACGGTCACCGCGGAGGGCATTGAAACCGCCGAACACCTGGCCATGCTCAAGGCCGTGGACTGTGACGAGGGGCAAGGCTACTTCCTCAGCCGGCCGCTGGACCTCGATACATTCAACGGCCTGCTGGGCGTGGACCGCGTTATCGGAAAAAATGACTCGGCGTCTTGCCAAACTGTTTCTTGAACATGCTGGTAAAGGCACTCGGGCTTTCGTAGCCCAGCCCGAGGGCGACGTCGATAATCTTCTGCCCCACGGCAAGGCGTTCCAGTGCCAGCAGCAACCGCGCTTGCTGGCGCCACTGGCCAAAGGTCATGCCGGTTTCCTTGCGAAACAGGCGCTGGATGGTTTTCTGGTCCAGGTCCAGGCGCTCGCTCCAATCGGCGACAGTGGAGGCATCGCCGGGGTCATCCTGCCACGCCACGCAGATCTGGTTGATTCGCGGGTCGGCGGGCTGCGGCAGCGACAACGGCAAGGCCGGCAACAGCGCGAGCTCGTCGAGTATCAGGTGCATGATCCGCGCATCGCGCGAGTCTTCGGCATACGGCGGCTTCAGGCTCACCGACGCCTTGATCAATTCGCTGAGCAGCGGCGAAACGCTCACCGCCTTGGTCTCGGTGGGCAGGTTCGGGAAACTGTCGGGGCGTACAAACACACTGCGCATCTTCAGCGGCCCCACACACCGCAGGGAGTGCCGATGGCCGCAGGGCATCCAGAAACCGCGATTGGGCGGCACCGTCCACTGGTTGTGCGCCGAATGCACCACCATCACGCCCTCGATGGCGTAGAGCAGTTGATGCTTCTCATGGCTGTGCTCGGGGATCACCCAGTTCTCGGGATAGTCAGTGGCCGAACTGATGACGGTCCAGGCGCCCTCATCGATTTCTTGCAGAAATAGATCCAGTGATTTGATGATTTCGCCCTTTTTGCAATGGTTACTGCCCGAATTTCGCGAGACAGGCATTTTCGGCAAATCTAGCATAAACGCCGTACCTATAAATGGAGCAGCGCTTCACATCATCGCTGCCCGCTCCACACCGTTCGCTGCCTTGCATGGAATACCTGTATGTCCACCCTGACCGCGTCACCCGCCGCCACGGCGAGCACTCCTCAAGCCAGTGCTGCGCAAACAAGCCCCTTGGTCATGCGTATCCTCGGCGCCTGCGCCCTGGCCCACCTGATCAATGACCTGATCCAGGCCGTGCTGCCGTCGATTTACCCGATGCTCAAGGCCAACTACGGCCTGACCTTCACCCAGGTCGGCCTGATCACCTTGACCTTCCAACTGACCGCGTCGCTGCTACAACCGTGGATCGGCTACCACACCGACCGTCACCCCAAGCCCTGGCTACTGCCGGCGGGCATGGTGTGCACCTTGATCGGCATCCTGATGCTGGCATTTGTCGGCAGTTTCCCGGCGATCCTGCTGGCAGCGGGCCTGGTGGGCGTGGGCTCGTCGACCTTCCACCCGGAAACCTCGCGCGTCGCCCGCCTGGCCTCCGGCGGACGCTACGGCCTGGCGCAATCGACCTTCCAGGTGGGCGGCAATACGGGCAGTGCCCTGGGGCCCTTGCTGGCGGCGGCGATCATCATTCCCTACGGCCAGGGTCATATCGCCTGGTTCGGGCTGTTCGCGGTCTTCGCCATCCTGGTGCTCTACGGCCTGAGCCGCTGGTACCGCAACCACCTCAACCTGTTCAAGCTCAAGCAAGGTGGCCAGGCCAGCCACGGCCTGTCAAAAGGCCGCGTGGCCTTTGCCCTGGTGGTGCTGGCCGTCCTGGTCTTCTCCAAATACTTCTACATGACCAGCCTGACCAGCTACTTCACGTTCTACTTGATTGAAAAATTCCAGCTGTCGGTCTCCAGCTCACAGATGTACCTGTTCCTGTTCCTCGGCGCGGTTGCCGTCGGCACCTTCGCCGGCGGCCCGATCGGCGACAGGATCGGCCGCAAGAAAGTCATCTGGTTCTCGATTCTCGGCGCTGCGCCGTTCACCCTGGCCCTGCCTTACGTCGACCTGTTCTGGACCGCCGTCCTCAGCGTGATCATCGGCTTTGTCCTCGCCTCGGCATTCTCGGCCATCGTGGTGTTTGCCCAGGAGCTGGTACCAGGCAATGTCGGCATGATCGCCGGGATATTCTTCGGCCTGATGTTCGGCTTCAGCGGGATTGGCGCGGCGCTACTGGGCCTGCTCGCCGATAGCCATGGCATCGAGTACGTCTACACACTGTGCTCGTTCCTGCCGCTGGTGGGCATCCTCACGATACTGCTGCCCTCGACCAAAGGCGTCTGACTGGCCGATCATCAGATGGCTGTATGCCATACGATGAGGGCTCTGAAAAAACCTGCGTGTGCGCTTACAATCCCGGTTCAAACGCACACCCAGGCAGACCCGGCACGAAATGACGCTCGACCCTCCCACGATTTTGGCACTCACCGTTGCCCTGGCAGCCGCTGCCGCCTTGTACCTGGCCATTGAATGGCGCAGCGTACGCGAACCATCGCTGCTGTACTGGAGCGCCGGTTTCGCCATCATCACGATCGGCTCCACCCTGGCGCTGCTGCGCAGCAGTGGCTTTCTGATGATCGGTATCTGGTTCGCCAACGGCTTGCTGGTGAGCGCACACTTTCTGTTTTTGCTCGGTGTGGCGCGGTTCACCCACGTGCGGCTGTCGCGGTTATGGCTGCTGATGCTGTTCGCCTGGTTCGGCATGCTGATGTTGCCGGCCGACCTGCCCTGGTCCAAAGCCATGCTGGGGGTGCAGTCGCTACTGGTGGCACTGCCGACCTTGCGCGCCAGTTTCCTGCTGCGGCCCCATGGCAAATCGTTAAGCATCGGCGCGGTGCAACTGCGTTATGTGCTGCTGGCCCACGGCGTGTTCTACGTGGCCAAGGCGCTGTCTGTGCTGATCCCCGGCACGTTGATCGACCTGGCGGCGTTCAAGGGCGAGATCATCCAGATCTCCCTGGTGGAAGGCGCCATGGCGATCATGCTGATCGCCCTGTCCATGACCGGCTCCGAACGCTATCGCCGCGAACAGCAGATCGCCCGCCTGGCCGCCCGCGACCCACTCACCGCCCTCTACAACCGCCGCGCCCTCGACCTGCGCGCACCACGGCTGCTGGCCCAGGTGTCACCGTCGCAGCCGGGGGCGTTGCTGCTGATCGATATCGACAACTTCAAAGGGGTCAACGACCACCACGGCCATACTTCCGGCGACCGCTTGCTGATCGCCTTGAGTGAAATGATCCGCAGCCTGGTGCCCCAGGGCGCACTGGCGGCGCGACTGGGCGGGGACGAATTCGTCATCCTGCTGAACCCGGTCTCCAAGGAGCAGGTGATCGAACTGGGCAGCGACCTGCGCGAGCAGTTTCAGCAACTTGCCGCACAAACCTTTGCCACCCCCGAACGCGTCACCTTGAGCATCGGCGCCAACCTGTTCGACCAACCGCCCCCGAGCCTGGCCGCCTTGATCGAACAAGGCGACACCACGCTGTATGAATCCAAGCGGGGTGGGCGTGACAGCATCCGGCTGGTGGATCGTACGGGCGTCGGCACCTACCGCTAGAGGTGGAGCAGATCATTCATCCTTAAACCCCTTCACCACGAGATAAAGCAACGGCCCAAGCGAAACGAACACCGCCGTCAGCAAAAAATACGGCAACAGCGACGCTGTCGAGCGCCCTCGCCTCCGCCCATCCTTATACATCCACACACAGGCCAGCAGCGCCATCAGGTACAGGTCGATCACCCCAGGGCGAGCTGAATTTCCTGTCGATCTTCACCACCTTTGGCATGCCCCAGGACATCACCCTGGCCTCGCTGCGTATCGAACATCTGATTCCTGCAGACGCCGCCACCTGGCAGGTCATGCGTGCCGCCTATGAAGCGTATTCGGCGCTGGTTTTGTGAAATATCTGTACGTAGACTGCCGCCATACCCCCACCTGAAGGCGGCGAAAAAAACTCATGCAAGTTACCGAAGTCTCCATTGCCCAATTGCGCGCGGCGCTTGAAACCGGCCAGACCACGGCCGTTGAACTGGTCCAGGCTTACCTGGCACGGATCGATGCCTATGACGGCCCGCAGACGCCGACCGCGCTGAACGCCGTGGTGGTGCGCAACCCCGAAGCCCTGCAGGAAGCCGCCGCGTCCGATGCGCGCCGGGCACGGGGCGAAACGTTGGGTCCACTGGATGGCATCCCCTACACCGCCAAGGACAGCTACCTGGTCAAGGGCCTGACGGCCGCGTCCGGCAGCCCGGCGTTCGCCCAACTGGTCGCCCACCGCGACGCCTTCACCATCGAGCGCCTGCGGGCCAGTGGCGCCATCTGCCTGGGCAAGACCAACATGCCGCCGATGGCCAATGGCGGCATGCAACGCGGCGTGTATGGCCGCGCGGAAAGCCCGTATAACGCCGCCTACCTCACCGCACCATTCGCCTCCGGCTCCTCCAACGGCGCCGGCACTGCAACCGCCGCCAGCTTCGCGGCTTTCGGTATGGCCGAAGAAACCTGGTCAAGCGGACGCGGGCCGGCATCCAACAATGGCTTGTGTGCCTACACACCCTCCCGTGGCGTGATTTCGGTGCGCGGCAACTGGCCGCTGACCCCGACCATGGACGTGGTGGTGCCCTACGCACGCACCATGGCCGACCTGCTGGAAGTGCTCGACGTGGTGGTCGCCGAAGACCCCGACCCCCGTGGCGACTTATGGCGCCTGCAACCCTGGGTGCCGATCCCCAGCGTCGCCTCGGTGCGCCCGGCGTCCTACGTGGAACTGGCCGCGTCGCCCGCCACCCTCGCTGGCAAACGTTTCGGCGTACCCCGCATGTACATCAACACCGACCCTGACGCCGGCACCAGCGAAAAGCCCGGAATCGGTGGCCCGACCGGGCAAAAGATCCACACCCGCGCCAGCGTCATCGCGTTGTGGCAAGCCGCCCGCCAGGCCCTCGAAGCCGCCGGTGCCGAAGTGCTCGAAGTGGATTTCCCGCTGGTGTCCAACTGTGAAGGCGATCGCCCCGGCGCGCCGACGGTGTTTACCCGCGGCCTGGTGTCCAAGGAGTTCCTGCACGATGAGTTGTGGGAGCTTTCTGCATGGGCTTTCGATGACTTTCTGCGCGCCAACAATGACCCGCACCTGAACCGCCTGGCGGACGTCGATGGGCCGAAGATTTTCCCCCATGACCCCGGCACCTTGCCCAACCGCGAAGACGACCTGGCCGCCGGCATGGACGAGTATGTGCGCATGGCCCAGCGCGGCATCACGCCCTGGGACCAGATCAGCAGCCTGCCCGATGGCCTGCGCGGCCTTGAACAGACACGCCGGATCGACCTGGAAGAGTGGATGGAAACGCTCGGGCTCGACGCGGTGATCTTTCCGACCGTGGCCGACGTGGGGCCGGCGGATGCCGATGTGAACGAGGTGTCGGCGGATATTGCCTGGAGCAACGGCGTGTGGGTGGCCAACGGCAACCTCGCCATTCGCCACCTGGGCGTGCCTACAGTGACGGTACCAATGGGGGTGATGGCCGATATCGGCATGCCGGTCGGGCTGACGTTTGCTGGCCGCGCCTACGATGACTCGGCGCTGCTGCGGTTCGCTTCAGCGTATGAAGCGACCGGCAGCAAACGCCTGATCCCCCCGCGCACCCCGGCGCTGGCAACGAACTGACGCAGACAGTGCACTCAACCTATTGATTATCAAGGATTAAAATCACCGCTCAAACGACCGGTTTTTTTGTGGCAAGCGGGGCTGTCGTGGCGAGCGGGCTTGCCTGTGGCGAGCGGGCTTGCCCTAATGCCGTTCAGTTAAGGCTTTTTTGTAGGAGCGAGCTTGCTCGCGAAGAACTCACAGGCGCCGCGTTCACTCAGGAAACACGCGTTATCGTTGACGTTTTTCGCGAGCAAGCTCGCTCCTACAGAAGGCGATGTACGCTTAACTGAACGGCATTAGGGCTTGCCCCGCGTTGGGGCGCGAAGCGGCCCCATTACAGGCGATGTGTTTTTAACTGACACACCGCGGTGCCTGGTTTTGGGGCTGCTGCGCAGCCCAACGCGGGGCAAGCCCGCTCGCCACAGACAAGCACGCTCACCTCACACGGTGAGCGGCACTGCAATCAACAGGATCGCCGTGCCATGGGTCAATATCGCCGCCAACACGCCGTAACGCATGCGCACCAGCGCACAGGCCAGCCCTTCGATCAGAGTAAACAGCAACACCGGCCAGCCCAACTGAGTGACGCTCAGGGCCAGGAACGCATGGCAGGCCGCAAAGGCCACGCCACTGATCAAGGCCGCCCGTAATGGCGTCAGTTGCTGCTCGAGATACCCCTGCAAATAACCGCGAAACAGCACTTCTTCCAAGGCGTTGGCGCCATAAGCCAACACCACCATGCCCGGCAGCCATACCCAGTAGCCAGGGATCCCATGCGCCTCGATGCCCTGATACAGCCGCAACGGCACTCCGATCAGGCAGCCCACGACAAGCCCCACCGCAAGGCCCAGCGCCCGATGCCCCCTGGACCAGACAACCCACCGCGACCATTCCGGCGCCATTTGGGCAAGCAGCGCAATCAGCAGCAGCGACAGACCACCCAGCGCCGCCAGCACAAACGTATTGGCCGTGAACGCAATCTGCACGGCGTCACTGAGCGCCCACAGCCCCAGCGGCGTCATGACATCGCGCATCAGCACAAATGCCACCAGCAGAATCAGGATACGCATCGCCGGCAATGACCTGGGCGTCAGCACGAACCACAGGCCGAGCAGCAGCACGCCCGGCGCCACGTAAGTGGTGTAGTGGAGCAATACCGCCATGCCTTGGGCGATCATCGGCGGTTCAATCGTGGGTGACGGCCGTCAGTTCGATCCATGGTCATGCCTCCTTGTGGCGACGCTGCCATTCATCCACGACGTCGCCCAGGGTCTTAGGCTGCTCGTTGCGGATCCAGGCCATGAACGGCCGATCGAACCTGAACCCAGGGCCGCAGTGTTCGAGCATGAAACGGCGCACGTTCTGAGTGTTTTTATAGCGTGGGGTGACGGGGGCGCTACGGGTGATGGGGTCGCTGTGCCAATTGAAATCCATTTGCCTGTGCCTCTGATCCCTCGGGAGCACGCAGCATAGCGCCAAAATGCCACTGCGGGCGCCGCTCAACCGACGCCCACAGTGGTTTTTTCAGCGCCCGGTCAGGCGAAACTGGCGTCTCGCGTGTTGACGAATAGCGCATAGATCGAATGGCTGCCGGCCATGAACAGGCGGTTGCCTTCGCGGCCGCCAAAGCACAGGTTGGGGCAACGCTCCGGCAACGAGATGTGCCCGATCGCCTTGCCCTGCGGGTTGAATACGCGCACGCCATCGAGCTTTTCCAGGTCAGCCTTGGGGTCGCCATTCCCGCCCCAGCCACACCAGAGGTTGCCGCTCTCGTCGCACTTGATGCCGTCCAGCGCGGCGTAATCCAGGCCCTCGATGTGTTTGCGGCGTGCGCCGAGGGTGCCGTCGGCGTTGACGTCGATCGCCCAGATCAGCCGGTTGGGCTTGGCCCGCCCCTCCACCACGTACAGGGTCTTTTCATCCGGCGAAAAGCACAGTCCGTTCGGCCCATTGAGGTCCTCGATCACCCGTGTGACCTTGCCGCTTTCGCCGTCGATACGATAGACCCCATGGGGCTGGGTGGGTGTGATCTTGTGCCCTTCGTAGTTGTTGCCGGTCTGGAATGGCGGGTCGCTGAACCACACCGAGCCATCGCGCTTGCACACGATATCGTTGGGTGAGTTGAAAGGTTTGCCGTCATAACTGTCCGCCAGCACGGTAATGCTGCCGTTGTGCTCGGTGCGGGTGATACGCCGCCCCTCGCGGGAGGTGGTCGAGCCTTCGCACACCAGCAGCCGGCCCTGGCGATCCCGGCACATGCCGTTGGAGAAGTTGGCATTGTCTCGGTACACCGACAGGCTATCGGTCACTTCGTCCCAGCGCACGATGCGGTTGTTGGGAATATCGCTGAGCAGCAGGTAGCGGCCATCGCCGATCCAAACGGGCCCCTCGGCCCAGCGCAAACCGCTGGCAAGCCGTTCGACGCTGGCATTGAACAGGCGCAACTCGAGGAAACTGTCGTCGAGCACCTTGATCAGTGGGTCGGGGTAACGCTGGCTCAACGGCTCCGCCGCTTGCGCTAACTCGGGCAGATTGCCCAGCACCGCCACCGACGCCGAAACCGCCAGGGAGCGCTTGAGAAATACGCGGCGGCTGTGGTCGGTGCGGGCAGGCAAAGGGGGAAAATCCATGGGTATCTCCGTTATTTTATTGTTAGACGGGACACTAGTTTTAACCTGTGATGAGACATCGTACAAGATAGAAAACCTCGCCAACCCTCCACAACCCAAGCCAATGCGCAAATTGTCTAAATTTTACTTTCCAAAAGCCCTGCGACTATTGCAATGTTGTACGACAACATGACTAGCGACATGTTGCCCGTACACCTCCCCACAACAATAAGGAAACACCCATGCAAAACGTCAAAGTGCTGATCGGTTTTCTCTGCCTGTTCAGCGGGTATGTGGCCGCTGCCCCCGCCGCCGACAAAGACGTCGCCCAAGCGGTCGACCATCTGACCCAGGCCATGCTGCATAAAGACCTCAAGCAGCTCCAGAGCCTGACCGCCGAGAACCTCACCTACGGCCACTCCAGCGGCAAGATCCAGAACAAGCAGGAGTTCATCGCCGATATCGAGACCGGTCGCAGTGGCTTCAAGACCCTGGAAATGCAGAAGCAGACCATCACCTTGAGCGGCGATACCGCCCTGGTGCGCAACCACTTCTCGGCCCTGGCGGTGAACAGCGGTAAGGAAGTGCCGACCGAAATCGAGAACTTCCAGATCTGGCAGAAGCAAAAAGGCCACTGGCTGCTGATCGGTCGCCAGGCGTTTAAATTCTGATGGCTAGCGGTGAGCCATCGGGCTCACCACTGCACCACCTTGCGCACCTTCACCAACGCCTCGCGCAGCGCCGGCATGTCCACCGAACCCAAGGCCAGGCGCAATGCATGGGGCACGTGGACCGAAACGGCGAAGGGCTCGGCGGTGGAGACGGAAATGCCGTCGCGCTGCAAGGTCATGGCCACTTGATCGGCGCGGGCCTCTTCCGCCAGGGGCAACCACAGGAAATACGATGACGGGTGGCTGGTGTAGGCCACCCCCTTCAGTACCTGCGCCGCCAAGGCTTGCCGCGCCCGCGCATCCTCGCGCTTTTGTGCTTCAAGTTGCGCCACCGTGCCATCCTCGAGCCAGGCAACCGCAATCGCACTCATCACCCCCGGCACGTTCCAAGTGGTAGCCATGATGGTGCGCTCCAGTGCCTTCACCCAATCCAGAGGGGCGGCGATAAACCCCACGCGCAGGCCGGTCGCGACACTTTTCGACAACCCGCCCACGTAGACCGTGCGCTCCGGCGCCAACCTCGCCAAGGGCAGCGGCACGTCCTCGGCGAGGAACGCGTAGGCCGCGTCCTCGATGATCATCAGGTTGTACTGACGGGCAATCGCCACCAACTGCTCGCGCTGCGCCAGGCTCATCACCCAGCCCAACGGGTTATGCAGGGTCGGCATGCTGTAAACCGCGCGCACCGGGCGTTTGCGACACAAACCTTGCAGGTGGTCCAGGTCCGGGCCGTGGGCCGTGACCGGGATGGCGACGATCTCCAGGTGCAGGGTCTCGGCCAGTACTTTGAACCCCGAATACGTCAAGGCGTCGACAGCGATCACATCACCGGGCTTGAGCAAGGCCATCATCGTCACGGCCAACCCGTGCTGGGCACCGCTGACCACCAACACCTGTTCGGCCTCGACCGTCAGCCCTCGGTTCAACAGATGCCGCGCGACGGCGGCGCGCTCATGCAGGCGACCGGCGTGGGGCTGGTAACGCAGCAGCGCTTCGAGGTCGCCGGACAGCGCCAACTGGCGCAATGCGGTGCGCAGCAAGTCGGCCTGGCCCGGCAAGGACGGGTAGTTGAAATTCAGATCGAGCATGCCCGCCGCTACGTTCATCTGCCCGCTGCCCTGCCCCGGCGGCAGCGCGATTTCGCGCACAAAGGTGCCCCGGCCGGTCTCGCCACTGACCAGGCCCATGGCCTCCAGCTCGGCATATACCCGGCTGGCGGTGACCAGCGCCAGGCCATGCTCGGCGGCCAGTTGGCGGTGGGTCGGCAGCCGCGTGCCGGGTGGCATGCTGCCCGAGCGAATGGCCTCGGCGAAGCGATCGACCAACGACTTGTAACGCGCGCGCGGCATAAGCGATGTATCCATGACAATTTTTTGATTGTCTTTATCTTCGACCCTAGGATGCCTTCCACGCAACTCATCCTTTCCGGACGCCCCTCATGGAACGTACATCTCCCCTGCGCACCCTGGATACCAGCACCCAAGGCTGGATCAACGGCTTTATCGGCGTGGTGATCTTCAGCGGCTCGTTGCCGGCCACGCGCCTGGCGGTGATGGAATTCGACCCGGTGTTCCTCACCATGATCCGCGCCGCCATCGCCGCTCTATTGGGGCTGGCCTTGCTGTGGCTGTTCAAGGAGAAACGCCCCGCGCGCCATCAATGGAGGCCCCTGGTCATCGTCGCCCTCGGCGTGGTCATCGGCTTTCCCCTGCTCACTGCGCTGGCGCTGCAATACGTCACCTCCGCGCACTCCATCGTCTTCATCGGCCTGCTGCCGCTGGCGACCGCGGTGTTTGGCGTACTGCGCGGCGGCGAGCGCCCGCGCCCGGTGTTCTGGCTGTTTTCGATCCTCGGCAGTGTGCTGGTGATGGGTTACGCCTTTGCCCAAGGCTTGAGCGCCGCACCTGCGGGTGATGTGCTGATGCTGTTGGCGGTGCTGGTGTGCGGCCTGGGGTATGCCGAAGGCGCCACATTGTCGCGCAGCCTGGGCGGCTGGCAGGTGATCTGCTGGGCGCTGGTGGTGTCGTTGCCGGTGGTGGTGCCGTTGAGCCTGGTCATGGCGCCGCCTGGCTTCAGCGGCATCAGCCTGCCGGCCTGGTTGAGCCTGGGCTATGTGTCGCTGTTCAGCATGTTGATCGGCTTCGTGTTCTGGTATCGCGGCTTGGCCCAGGGCGGCATTGCCGCGGTCGGCCAGTTGCAGCTGTTGCAACCGTTCTTCGGCCTGGCGCTGGCCGCGGGCGTGCTGCATGAACAGGTCAGCCTGGGCATGCTGCTGGTGACGGTCGCGGTGATCGGCTGCGTAGCCGGGGCCAAGCGGTTCGCGCGCTAACGCTGCGGCGCGACCATCTTGAACTTGATGTTGATATCGTCGGACACCACGCTGTTCCCGGCCCACTCACCTTCGCCGATCTTGAAGTCGCCGCGCTTGAGAATGAACTCCCCGTCGAACACGCCGATGCCATCCAGCTCCTTGAGCACCACGCTGAGCAGCACCGGACGCGTAGTGCCCTTGATCGTCAGGTTGCCACTGATTTTGAAGCGGTTATCGCCCAGGGCCGTGATACCGGTGGACTCATACACGCCCACCGGATAGGCCGCGGTATCGAACCACGAGACCCGTTGCAGCTCGTTGTTCGCATCGGCGCTGCCGGCATCGATACTCGCCAGTTGGATCTTGAGCAAGGCATGTCCGGTCTCGGGCTTTTGCGTGTCAAAGCTCAGCGTGCCTTCAAAGTCGCCGAAGGTGCCATACACCCGCTGCCCCAACTGCGTATAGGTAAAACTGATCTGGCTGGCGGTGCGGTTGACGTCCGTGTACTCCGCCGCCTGGACACAGCCGATAAATCCAAGGACAACGGCCAACGACAGCATTCGACGCTTCATGCCACGCTCCGCAAAAAAAAATGGATGTATTCCCATCAGGTGCATGTCCTGCTAAACAGAATAGTCACCCACAACAATAAGGACGCCGCATGCACGCCCCTTCGCTACAGGACACCACCGCGCCGGAAGGCATCTGCTACGGCTGCGGCGGCAGTAACCCCCATGGCTTGCACATCAAGAGCCGCTGGGATGCCGATGGTGTCCATGTCGTCGCCGAACATCACCCCGAGGCAAAATACAGCGGCTGGCCCGACCTGGTCTACGGCGGCTTGATCGCCATGTTGGTGGACTGCCATTCCAACTGGACCGCCATGGCTTACCACTACCGCGCCGAACAGCGCGAACCCGGCAGCCTGCCGCGCATCGACTGCGTCACCGGCAACCTGGGCATCAAATTTATCAAGCCCACGCCGATGGGCGTGCCCCTTATCCTGCGCGCTCGGGTCGAGGGTGAGGTGGGGCGCAAAAGCCGCGTGGTCTGCGAGGTGTACGCCGGCGAGGTGCTCACGGCCATCGGTGATTCGCTGTTCGTGCGCGTCGATACACGCCAACTGGCCGCCGCCGCCCATGGCCGTGAAAGCTGATCCTGGTCTACATTGACTGGCACCGCTAATCGAGGACCGAACCGATGACTCGTCTCACCGCGAAAGACTTTGCCCCCGAATTGCTGGAACTCTACGACGGCTATGCGCACGGCAAGATCAACCGCCGCGAATTTCTCGACCGCGCCGCGCTGTTCACCTTGGGCGGCCTCACCGCCTCGGCCCTGCTGGCCGCCCTGAGCCCCAACTATGCCCTGGCCGAACAGGTGAAATTCACCGACCCGGACATCGTCGCCGACTACATCACCTACCCCTCGCCCAAGGGCAACGGCACGGTGCGTGGCTACCTGGTGCGCCCGGCCAAGGCCGCCGGCAAGCTGCCAGCGGTGGTGGTGGTCCACGAAAACCGTGGCCTCAATCCCTACATCGAAGACGTCGCCCGACGCCTGGCCAAAGCCGGGTTTATCGCCCTTGCGCCAGACGGCCTGACCTCGGTGGGCGGCTATCCCGGCAACGATGAAAAAGGCGTGGAACTGCAACAGAAAGTTGACCCGACCAAGCTGATGAACGACTTCTTCGCCGCCATCGAATGGCTGATGCACCACGACAGCAGCACCGGCAAGGTCGGCATCACCGGCTTCTGCTATGGCGGCGGCGTGGCCAATGCCGCAGCGGTGGCCTACCCGGAACTGGGCGCGGCGGTGTCGTTCTACGGCCGCCAACCGGAAGCCAAGGATGTGCGGCGCATCAAGGCGCCGATCATGCTGCATTACGGCGAGCTGGATACGCGGATCAACGAGGGTTGGCCGGCGTATGAAAAGGCCCTGAAGGCCGCCGGCACCACCTATGAAGCGTATATCTACAAGGGCGCCAACCATGGTTTCCATAACGATTCGACACCGCGTTATGACGAGGCAGCGGCGAATCTGGCGTGGGAAAGGACGCTGGGCTGGTTCCGTAAATACCTGGCCTGATCGCAATCCAAATGTGGGAGGGGGCTTGCCCCCGATGGGGTTGGGTCAGTCATAAGTATGGTGACTGACACACAGCAATCGGGGGCAAGCCCCCTCCCACATTGGAGCATCACCGCGTTCCAGATCAGTGTTCCAAGGCATACCGGCGGCAATGGTTGAGATAGCCCTGCTC
>NZ_JBMDIS010000099.1:0-21911 GCF_057808775.1 Pseudomonas sp. FG86
AAGTGGCGGAGGGAGTTGGATTGCCGGTGGATGGGCAGGTTTATCACTTGCATCCGGTGGGGTTGGTAGGACAATTTCTGACGAGAGATGAGTGCACTTGTGGTTGTTGTTTAGATATTAAATTTTCGAGATATAGATGGGTTAGGAAGAGGAGAGGATACCCTGACATGACGTATTATGGCCCTGTATATCATGGGACTAAGAAGTTAAACAGATTTTCAGGTTGGGACGATCTGATCAGTAAGGGAAAAGCAACAAGTGATGAAAAGGCTATTGTGATTGCCATGTCGTCGAATGAAGGGGCCATGGACGCAGTTCAAGCCTGGGACTGGCAAACATTTAGTGCCGGAGCTATGCAGAAAACTGTAACTCCTGAAGGTTATGGCGAATTACCCAAGCAGATCAGTGAGTTTAAATTGGAAAATCGAGTTTTATTTAGCGAAATTTTTGCTAAGTGCGGTTGGTCCATCAGGCAAGAGTCCAATGGAGCAAGAATATATTACTCGTCAGGAGAGACGGAGAATGAAGAGATAACCGGGAATGCGCTGTATGAATTCATAAAAAAAGGATTTGGTCAAACTGATTCTGGATTTCCCAAAAAGTCAGAAGCTCTGGCTTCGATTGCGAGTGCAATGCTTCATGAAGAGTTTCAGAAAAAGCAGGTGGTTGATTTTATTGCCCGTATGAGAGTGGCTCTCTCGAAGTCACCTCTCGGTTACGCCAATCCCGTAAGTGATTTCTTCCAGTCAAGGCTCGGACGTGCTCTGGTTCTTGATCACGATGTGAATGCGCCCGCTAATGTGTCACGTAGCCTCAAGAGCGCAATTGACGTATTGCGCAGTCGCCACCCTGAATTGAGTTTAGATCCATCCCAGTGGGGAGATAGTCGCCTGAAGTACGAGGA
Organism: Pseudomonas sp. FG86; assembly: GCF_057808775.1. Taxonomy (NCBI): domain Bacteria; kingdom Pseudomonadati; phylum Pseudomonadota; class Gammaproteobacteria; order Pseudomonadales; family Pseudomonadaceae; genus Pseudomonas; species Pseudomonas sp. FG86. Next base: position 905 of record NZ_JBMDIS010000099.1, read on the forward strand.
AGAATTGATAACGATTTACGGGCCAGCTCGCAATATGAACTCTCCGAGTGAACGCTACAGTCACCTTCGTGGGTTATTATAAAGGGCGTTATAGTGAGAAGTATAATTTTGTTATTTTTGGCTGTGCTAACCTCTACTAGATTGATGGCGACCACTATCCAGGGGGGATCAGGCTTGCTCCTCTATTCGGATGGGGTTGATGGCGACTATAAGTCGCTGGTCTACAAAACAAACACTGGAAGGATTCTGCGAATATTTGATGAGGGGTTAAGTTATAACTATAATAGCAAGTATGATGCTGGTAATCTTTCTCCTGATAAAGCCTACTCGGTGGTACATTTTTCTGAAGTGGGGGAGGAGTACGAGGGGCACTCTGATACCATATATCTTTGTGCGTTTGTAAGAATGTCTGATGGTTGCGTTGTGAATGTATCAGCTGGAGAACAGTGTGGAGGAGGGTGGGGGGCTTCTAGTCTGTGGCGTAGCTCACTGAGTATTAACGGATACGATTTGACTAAAGATTTACCAACCATCGACAAGGTCTACAAGGACTACGCGTCCGGACGAAAGGATTTAATTCAAGTTTCCTCTCCAAGGGTTCTCGCGTATTTTTTAGAGGGAACGACATTTGATAATATTCTAGCTTGCGACCCTCCTCGCGAGACAAACAAAAATATATATAGTGACATGTTGACGCTGCTGGAACGTGACGGCGATGCGAGCAATTCTTTAAAGTTGAGAGCGATTATGGGTGCAACTGGAATGCTGCCTACAGGTGAAACAGTACAGACGGCTCAACCGGCAATAAAGATTGAGAGTCGCCTACCTCTTGCGCTGTCTGTATTTGATCATGGAGCAAAATATGGCCTGTTGGTGCCAAGAGGTTTTTTACGTGAGATTGAGGCGGTATACGATGACGTGCATATTGAGGATATTACCGGTGACGGGGTCGGAGAGGTGATTTTTCATTTGGCGGGAGATGGTGTTAATTCTTGCTCGAGAGTACTGCGTTACGAAAGTAGTGATCGCTCTTTAAAGGAGTTGGTTTTTAATCGGGGAGGTCTTTGTAATTTTAAGGTTAGAGGTGGCTATATTATTAGCTCTTATAAGGATGGGGCTACTTGGGTTGAAGATATTTACATTGCTGAAGGTAGGCAAGTAAATATAAAGATGTCGGATCGTTGTGTCGGGTGTGGTGAGGTAAGTCGGATAGTTTACCCTTTTGCTGGTTCACCTATAAGGTCGTTAGTGTCCGACGACATGAATTTCGAAAAACGTACCGAATTAGTCTCTACCGTGGCATCTATCCAGGCTAGGATTTTTCCTTCCCCTGCTGCGACTAAGTCTACGCAAAAATATTTAATACGAGGAGATAGAATTACCCTTTTGGGGTTTTATAGCAATGACGGTGAAGATTGGGTTGAGTTCAGGTTTTCAGGGGGCGTTACTACAGAGGGGTGGTTGAAGTGCAGTGATCTAGTCAGTTGTAAGACGTTTTAGTGTATCGACATTGTTGATTTTTAGTGCTGGCGTCCCGGGCAAAATGTTGAGGGTCGCGAGTTGGTAATGCGTTTGAGTGAACGTGCGTCCGATTTTTATGATATGGGCGCGATTGAATTCGCGCCAGTGAATGGCGAGCGTGGGCAATTATTGTTGGCAGGCACCGCTCTTAATGTCTCGAGCTGTCCGGATTGTTGGTAATGAAAGCGCTTTCGTCATGTCAGGGAGTGATTGTGAAGTAAAGGTTGCGGGTTACGACTCTTGCGATGACTTGTCTGTCTTCGTAAACCTTAGTGTGAACTAGCTAAGTATTATGAAAGATTGGGGTTTTTCGAAGCTAAGCAAATATGACCCTTTCGCAGGGCAAGTAATTGAATCGTTTCGTGAGTGGAGATAGAACATGAAAAATATCATTCGCATAGGTGACAAAACAACCAGCGGCGGCACTGTTCTATCAGGGTCCACGGTCATGATCTTCAGAGGCATTGGTGCTGCTCGCAAGGGCGACCCGGTGGACTGTCCGATTCCCGGCCATGGTCGAACAGAGATTGCCGAGGGGCACCCAACATTTCACGACCATGGCATTCCGATCGCGTTTCATGGGCATCGTTGCGCGTGTGGTTGCACCCTGATTTCGTCTCTGCCTCAAGCGAGTGCGAGCTAGTTATGCCGGTCAGACTGGATCAAGTTCCAGCACCGTCGCCACGACCCTCGCGGCCGAGGGGGTGGCTTTGGTTAGGTGTACTGCCGCTGCTGCTTTTGCTGCTCGGCGTGTGCGTGACGCTTTTGTTCGGCTCCCAGTCGTTACGCGAACATCCCGCGAGTTTCTGGGGGATGGCTTTGGGGTGGCCACTCTTTGGTTGGTGCTTACTGAGCTTCGGGCGTGTGTTGCTGTATTGCGGTCAGCAACAGGTCGCTGATGGGTGGGATAACGCGCGTGAAGAGGATTTGATCCAAAAAATACGGCGCGGTCGGCGCGTGCAGCAGGTACTGGGTGTAAGTCTACACACAGCTTTGAGAGCGCCGGATGCGTCGGTAACGACACTGCTCGGTTCCTTGCGAGGCGAGGTCAAGGCGATCACGGCCCAGCCGTCCAGGAAGGGCCAAACTGTATCGCGTCACAGCCGGATAGCAGGCGATGCGGATGACACTCCTGAGCAGGCGTTACTAAGGCTATTGAAGCAAGTGCTTGCCGATTTGGTGCCGACTCTGAAGCAACTGTCTGACGATACTCCGTTGGCATTGCTGTTGGAGGTCGATAGCGCTTTGCCGGAACACGTGTGGCAGGACCTATGGCAACAAGCATGGAGCGAATCCGGCATTCGCCAGCCCACTGTCCCTGTCGAAGGAAGTGGCCTTGCCGCACTGGACCAATGGCTTGATCAGCGGATTAGCGATCAGGCGTCTTTGTTGGTGGTGGCCCTGCAGTTTGCACCGCAGCAGCCAGAAGGAACGGCTGAAGCAGCGGTCGGGCTGCTTTTTGGCAATCGCCTGACGCAAACCGTCTTGCCCCCAATCGCCTACCTGCATCGCCCGGAGCAGGAGCGTGAGTCGACCACCGAAGCTTTGCTCTACGCCGCGCGCCAGGCGTTGGACTGGGTGCCTCTCGACGCGCAGTCGATCCAGCAAACCTGGCGAGTGGGAGTTGATGTGCGGAGGAATGAGGGGCTGAGCAACGTCTTGGCGGCCGTGCCGCTCCCTGCGAAGAACAATCAAGGATTTTACAACCTGGATACCTCGCTGGGGAACCCGGGCAAAACATCACCGTGGCTGGCGATTGCCGCCGCAACGCAGACCATTCAGAGCGGCGCCGGGCCGCAATTCATTTTCAGCGGGAGCAACTGCATTGATGCAGGGCTCTGGAGCACGGTCTTGACGCCTGTGCCATCGCTTTCGAAATAGGAACTTCGAATGCAGACTCGACTTGTTGTGTGGTTAGGAGCTTTGGTCGTCGTACTGTTGTTGATCGGTACGGTGCTGGGGGTATTGGTCTGGCAGTACCCCGAGCTGGTTGGGCTTCGCTCCGGTGGTGATCGCCAAATCGTGGGATTGTGGGTGATAGCCGTTACGACCTTGGTCCTGGTGATGTGCGTTGTGGGCTACCATTTTTTGGGGCACCGGTTGGGGCATTCGGCTTACCGGCAAGTGCAGGCGGATGATGTGCCCCGGCCTATGCTGGCTGACCATGCCAAGTCCCTTGATACAGACGCCGCGCAACGCGTTAGCTCGATTAGAAAGCAACTGCGGGCTCGTTATGGCCTCTTCTGGCGCTACAGAACCCGCCTGCAACTCGTCATCGGCGAACCCACCGAAATCGAAGCCCTCGCCCCAACCTTGACCAAGCTCTTCTGGCTGGAAGGCCAAGGCACCGTCCTGCTCTGGGGCGGCAGTGCCCAGGCGGCGTTGGATCAATCATTCTCCGAACAATGGAAAGGCCTGAGCCGCTGGCGTGCATTGGACGGCGTGGTCTGGGCACTGAACAAAACCCAAGCCGCCGACGATGCCGCGATGGGCGCGGGTGTGCATCGGTTGCAAAGCCTGGCCAAACGTCTTGGCTGGCAGTTGCCTTTGCACCTGTGGCAGGTCTGCGACAGTTCATGGCGTCAGGCGGGTCGCAAGGCACAACCGGTCGGCTGCCATTTGCCCGCGCGTTTTACGCCGGCGGTATTGGAAACCGCTCTGAATCGTTTGCTGGAACCTTTGCGCCACGAGGGCCTGGCGCAGATGAACGCGGTCATGACCCATGACTTCCTGCTGCGCCTTTCGCGGGATTTGCAGGGCGAGGGCATTGCGCGTTGGCGTCACACCTTGGCGGCCCTGGCTGGCGAGTTTGCCGCTGGGGTGCCGTTGCGTGGGGTGTGGTTCAGTCTGCCGGTGCTGCCGATCCAAAACATGCCCGAACATTTCTGGCCGGTCGATGCCGCCTGGCAGGGCGTCCTCGATGACAAGGCCCCCAGCCACCGTCGATTCGGCTGGAGTGCGCCCCGCATCGGCTACGCACTGGCCCTCGGCGTGGCGGTGCTGTGGAGCGCGGGGCTGCTGTTGTCTTTTATCAGCAACCGCGCGCAGATCGCCCAGTTACACACCTCGCTGTCAGCCTTGCAGCGCGCTTCGCAATCTGACGAACAGCTCCAGGCGCTTAACGAACTGGTCCGCGAATTAGCGCGCCTGGATGACCGCGTCCAACACGGTGCGCCGTGGTACCAGCGCTTCGGTCTGAATCAAAACCCAGCGCTGTTGGAAACGGTGTGGCCGCGCTACGTCGAGGCCAACAACCGCCTGATTCGAGATCCTGCCGCCGCCGCGCTTCGTCAGCCACTCAGTGCATTGGTCAAGCTGGCCCCGGACAACCCCGAGCGCGCCGAACGTGCTCGCGAGGCGTACGACCAGCTCAAGGCCTACCTGATGATGGCGCGTCCAGACAAAGCCGATGCCACTCTGCTGGTCAAAACCCTGGGCAACGTCGAGCCTTCCCGCACAGGGATAACGCCAGGCCTCTGGCAAACCCTGTCGCCCACGCTTTGGCAATTTTATGGCGAGCACCTGGCCGCCAACCCCGCCTGGCGCATTGAGCCCGACGCGCGGCTGGTCGCGCAGGTGCGGCAGATCCTGCTTGGCCAACTGGGCCAGCGTAATGCCGAGGCCAGCCTGTACCAGCAACTGCTCGACGACACCGCCAATCACTACCCGGCCCTGGACCTGCATCAACTGGTCGGCGACACCGATGCCTTCGCGCTGTTTTCTACCGACGCCAGCGTGCCCGGCGTCTTCACCCGCCAGGCCTGGGAGGGCCAGGTGCGCTCAGCTATCGACGAGATCGCCGACGCTCGGCGCGAGGAAATCGACTGGGTACTCAGCGACAAACCCGCCGACATCGACACCCGATTGAGCCCGGACCAGCTTCGCGAAAGGCTAACCGAGCGCTACTTCCAGGACTACGCCAGCGCCTGGCTGGACCTGCTCAACAGCCTGCGCTGGCAGCCGGCTGCGAGTCTCGACGAGTCAATCGACCAGTTGACGCTGATGAGCGATGTGCGCCAATCGCCGCTGATTGCGCTGATGAATACCGTGGCTTACCAAACCCAGGCCGGCACTCGAACCCAGGCCTTGGCCGATTCGCTGGTGACGTCCGCGCAACAGCTGATCGGCCAGGACAACGTTCCGGCGCACGAATTCAAGGGCCCGCTGGATCCGACCTTCGGCCCGCTGTTGGCACTGCTGGACAAGAACAACAACGACGGCCTGAGCCTCCAGGCATTTCTCACCCGGGTGACACGCGTGCGCCTGAAGTTGCAGCAAGTCAGCACCGCCGCCGACCCGCTGGAAATGACCCAGGCCTTGGCGCAAACCGTGTTTCAAGGCCGCCGCATCGACCTCACCGACACCCAGGCCTACGGCAGCCTACTGGCCGCCAGCCTCGGCGCGCAGTGGAGCGGGGCGGCGCAGACGCTGTTCGTGCAGCCGTTGGAACAGGCCTGGCAGCGGGTCTTGCAACCGTCCGCCGCCGGCCTGAACAGCCAGTGGCAGCGCTCCATCGTCAGCCAGTGGGACGCGGCCTTCGCCAGCCGCTACCCGTTTGCGGCCACGGCCAGCGACGCCTCGTTACCGATGCTGGGGCAGATGATCCGCGCGGATTCGGGGCGCATCGAGCAGTTTCTACAGCGGCAATTGAGCGGTGTGTTGCGCAAGGAAGGCAGCCAGTGGGTCGCCGATCCGCGCCACAGCCAAGGGTTGCGTTTCAACCCGCAGTTTCTCAGCGCCATCAATCAGCTCAGTGACCTTGCCGATGTGCTCTACACCGACGGCGGCATGGGGCTGAGCTTCGAGCTGCAAGGCAAAGCCGTGCGCGATGTGGTGCAGACCACCTTCATCCACAACGGCGAGCGGCACCAGTACTTCAACCAGAAGGAAAGCTGGCAGCGCTTCAACTGGCCGGGCCACAGCGACTACCCCGGCGTGAGCCTGAGCTGGACCAGCGTGCGGGCCGGCGAGCGCTTGTTCGGCGACTACCCCGGCACCTGGGGCCTGATCCGCTGGCTGGAAAACGCCCAGGTCACGCCGTTGGACGATGGTCACAGCCGTTATCGCCTGCTGCTCAAGGCGCCGGATGGCTTGAGCCTGACCTGGCACCTGCGCACGGAGTTGGATGCAGGGCCGTTGGCGTTGCTCAGGTTGAGGGGCTTCAAGTTGCCGCCGCAGATATTTCTCAACGAGCACGACCCCCAAGCAGCCTTTGCACAAAATGGAAGTTCCCAATGAGCCTGCGCACCTTGATCACCCGCTGCCTCGGCACCCGCGATGCACTCTGCGTCGCCCACGAACAGGCCGACCACTGGCAACCCTGGCTGCAACCCATCAGCGCCAATTTTCCCGTCGGCGAAGACCCCGGTTACGACGATGACTTCCAGCGCATGCGCGAAGAGGTCAGCAAGCTCTCCGGTGCCGATGCCGAGCAGGTCGCCCACCTGGCGCAGAAGCTGCTCATCCACACCTGTAAGGACTTGCGCGTCGCCACTTACTACCTGTGGGCGCGCTTGCACAAAGACGGCGAAGTCGGTTTGGTCGATGGATTGAGCCTGCTGGCCGCGCTGGTGGAGCGCTTTGCCGACGCTGTGCTGCCCACACGCCCCAACAGCCGCAAGATGGCCCTGGAATGGTTGGCCAGCAGCAAGGTGCTGGACACACTGCTGCTGTACCCGGAGGTGGTCAAGGCCGAAGCCGAGCGCACCGCTGCGGCGCTTGCCTGGCTTGAGCGTGGGTTGAATACGTGGCCTCAGGCGCAGCGGCCGAACCTGGAACCGCTGTATGCGGCCTTGTCCGCGCGGCTGGCACAGTCCGGCGGGATGGAGGCACTGGTGCCGCAGAACACCGCCAGCCACGAGTCGTCCGTGCAAGCCAGCACATCACCCATCACGCCGATCAAATCCGGGCGCGACCTGCTGGACAGCGGTCGGGCCTTGGCCGGTTACCTGCGCGAGCAACCCTTGGGATGGCTGGCGGCGCACCGTCTGATGAAGAGCCTGCGCTGGGACACGGTGCATCAGGCGCCGCCGCAAGAGGCGAACAACCATACGCGTCTGGCACCGCCAAGGGGGGAGTATCGGGCGCAGCTCAAGCGTTTGTACCTGCAACAGAACTGGACGGAGTTGATCGACCAGGTCGAGCGGATCTATGCCGAAGGGGTGAACCATTTCTGGTTGGACCTGCAGTGGTACCTGTATCAGGCCTTGAGCAAACAGCCTGCGCCCCAGGACCGCTGGGCCGATATTGCCAAGCGTGATTTGGGCATGTTCCTCGAACGCCTGCCTGGGTTGGAGGTGTTGTGTTGGAGCGACGGTAGCCCCTTCGCTGACGAAACTACCCGCGAGTGGATTGCCCAGCACGTCAGCGGTAACCAACCCCCGCAATGGTTGCCTGCCACGTCGGTGGCTGCTGCGGCAGACGAAGGCGACGTCCTGTCGCTGGAAGGCGAGGCCATCGCCCAGGCGGACAGCGACGGCGTGGATCAGGCGTTCGCCTGGCTGGCCGCACGCCCCGGTGTCCACACCGGTCGCCAACGCTGGTTGCTGCGCCTGTTGATGGCGCGGGTGGCCGAACAGTATGGCAAGAGCGACCTGGCCATCCACCTGCTCGGGGAGTTGGATGCCACCGCGCAACGCCAGGCCTTGGCTGAATGGGAGCCCGAGCTGAATTTCGAGGTCAAGGCGCGCCTGCTCAAGCTCTTGCGTGTGAAAGCCCAGCGCAACGACGCCGACAAACCCACCCTGGCGCGGCGCATGGAAGCCTTGCTGGCGGCACTGGTGGCCATCGACCCGGTACGCGCCGCAGTGCTCTGCGGCTAACCCTCATACACCAGGAGTTTTTTTGTGAGCATGGACAATCTGACGCTGCACTACTTCGACGCCGAAATGCGCTACCTGCGCGAGGCCGGCAAGGAGTTCGCAGAGGCGTTCCCCGACCGGGCCGCACAGCTCAACCTCGACAAGCCAGGCGCGCAGGATCCGTATGTGGAGCGCCTGTTCGAAGGCTTTGCGTTCCTGATGGGCCGCTTGCGGGAGAAACTCGACGATGACCTGCCGGAGCTGACCGAAGGGCTGGTCAGCCTGCTATGGCCGCATTACCTGCGCACCATTCCGTCGCTGTCGGTGGTCGAGCTGGTGCCGGAACTGGCGCAGATGAAAAGCAGCGAGTTGATCGCCCAGGGTTTTGAAGTGCTGTCGCAACCCGTCGGGCCCCAACGTACCCGTTGCCGCTACACCACCACCCAGGACCTGACCCTGCGGCCGTTGGCGCTGATCGCGGTCGGGCGGGGCTTTGAGCCGGGTGGTCGCTCAGTGTTGCGTCTGCGCTTTGCCTGCGGTGCGTTGACCGACTGGAGCGAGATCGACCTCAGCCGCCTGCCTCTGTACCTGAATGCTGATGGCCCCCTGGCCAGTGCACTGCATCAGGCGCTGACCCTCAACACCCTGGCGTTGTATGTGCGCTGGGACGGCCAAACCGAACGCCAGCCATTCACCGGGCATTTTGCGCCCAAGGGGTTTGCTGAAGAAGACCGGCTGTGGCCCAAGGGCGACAGCGCCTTCAGCGGTTATCAGCTACTGCTGGAGTATTTCAGCTTCCGCGAAAAATTCATGTTCGTGACCCTGTGTGGTTTGGAGCACTTGCAGCTTGCCCCCGGCACTGACTGGTTTGAGCTTGAGGTGGTGCTGCGTGAACCCTGGCCCTCTACCTTCGACCTGAACAGCGAGCACATCCGCCTGCACGCCGTGCCGGTGATCAACCTGTTCCCGCTGGAGGCCGACCCGATGACTTTGGCGCCGTTGCAAACCGACTACCTGCTGCGTCCCATGCGCTTGCAGGACGGCCATCTGGAGATCTATTCAGTGGACCGCGTGACCGCGTCGAGAAACGGCGAGCGCCAGGACTACGTGCCGTTCACCAGCTTTCGCCACAAGGGCGGCATGCTGCGTGATGAGGCTCCGGAACGCTACTTCCATACGCGTCTGAAGCGCGCGGCGAATGGCCTGCATGACACCTGGTTGATCCTGGGGGGCGAGGGCTTCGACAAAGACCGCCTGCTTGCGCAGGAAAACCTGTCGCTGCGCCTGACCGGTACTCACGGTCAGTTACCGCGCAAGGCGCTGCAAAGCACGATGCTCGATACGGTGGTGCAGTCCACTCAAGCCGCTTTGCGTGTGCGCAACCTGTGCGCGCCGACCTTGCCCTGCTACCCGCCGAACCGCGACCGTTTTCACTGGCGGGTACTCAGCCACCTGGGGTCGAACTTCCTGCCAATGCTGGGTAGCGCCGAGGTGCTGAGAGGGACGCTCGCGCTCTATGACTGGACTGGCAGTGAGCTGAATCGTCGTCGCTTGGCCGCGATTGTCGAGGTCCGGCATCACCTGGTTCAGCGTTTCGAAAAAGGCTTTTTGCTGCGCGGGGTAGATATCGAAATCACCCTGGATGCCCATGGTTTTTCGGGGGAGGGCGACATCAGCCTGTTCGGCGAAATGCTTAACCGTTTCTTTGCCCTGTATGCCGACATTCATGTGTACACCCAGCTCACGCTGATCCTTCAACCTACTGGAAAGTGCCTGCGATGGAACGAGAACCACAGTCAGCGTATTCCCGGCTGAAAGCCGTCGGTTTGCTGGATACCCTGCAGCCGCAAGTGGCCGAGGCCAATCTGTACCGGTTTTGTCAGTTGTTGGAACACGCATTGCCAGGGCATCCGCCTTTGGGCAGCACTGCGCACCCCGCCGATGATTCCGTGCGCTTTCGGCCCGATCCGGGCATGGGGTTTCCTGCCAGCGAGTTGAAGGCGATCGAAACCGATGAGGCTCGCCCGGAGCGTCCAGCGACGGTACGCACCCGCTTGCTCGGTTTGTACGGGGTCGACTCGCCGATGCCGACGGTGTTTCTGGATGACATCGCGCAACGTCGGGAAGGGCATGCAGCGTTGGAAGCGTTCCTGGATATGTTCAATCACCGGATTTTCACTCAGCTTTACCGGATCTGGCGCAAGTACTCCTACCCGGCAACGTTCGAAGCCGGTGGCACCGATGCGACTTCGCAATGCCTGTTGGGCCTGATCGGCCTGGGCATTCCTGGTACTGCCCAGCAGGTTGCCACGCCAGTCTCGCGCTTTCTGGCCTTGCTCAGCGTAATGCGCCTGCCCACGCGGAATGCGCAAGGCATCGTCGCGCTGGTCAAGCTCCTTGCCCCCAACACCCGGGCACAGGTGACCCCACATTGGCCGCAGAACATTGTGCTGAGTGAGCCAGCCAGCCTTTCCCGCGAACACCCTGTGAGTGTGTCTCAAGGCACACCGCTGGGCAGCGTCGGCCGTGATGCCACCAGCCAGTTGCGCCTGATGCTCCATACCGAAGACCCCCAGGAGGCGCGTGCCTGGCTGCCTGAAGGCGAGTTGCACGGCGATCTGCTGGTGCTGCTGCGCGTCTACCTGGGGTGGCGTTGCACGGCGAAACTGCAGTTGTCACTACCGCTGCCCAGCCTGCCCGTGCCGGTGTTGGGGCATGCGCCCATCCGGCTCGGTATGACCGCTGTTCTCGGTTTGGGGCGCGATGCCTGGCGGGTGACGGAGCACGACACCCTCACGATCAACCTGGGCCGCTACCAAGGTCTTTTGATTAATCCCCACAACAGGGAGACACAGCATGTGGCGTACCGTTTTTAATCTCGTGATACTCGCGGCTTTTGCACTGCCATTGGGCGCGTGTGGGCTGGCCCAAACCGTGGCGGATGGCACGGCATCCACCGCCAGGGCGATCTTCTACAAACAGGTCAAAACCCTGCATCTGGATTTCAGTGCGCGCTCGGCATTGAACACCCATGCCTCCGATATGAGTGCCTTGTCGGTGCCGACCTTGATACGGGTTTACCAACTGCGCGACAACCAGGCGATGGCGCGGGCCACTTACGACGGGTTGCTCGGCGACGACGACGGTTTGCTGACGGGGGCGTTGCTGGACAAGCGATCGCTGGTGGTGAAACCCGAGGAGGGCGCGCAACTGAACGTGCCCATGGACAAGGAGGCGAAGTTCGTCTCGGTGGTGGCTTTGTTCCGCAGCCCCGATACCGGGCTGAACACCTGGCGCCTGACGTTGATGCGTGACGACTTGGACCCTGATCGCGCGCGGGTGGTCGAGCTGGGGGATAACCGCTTGAGCCTGCGCCCCTTGGAGAAGGACTGAGTCATGACCGAGTGCGGCCCCTCGCTCTACGAAATGCTGCTGCAAAATTTTGACGGTGAACTCGAGCTGCACTGCGTCAGCGAGCAGGACCAGTACGCCCTGTCGGTGCTGGACAACTTACAGCGCATCCTTAACAGCCGCGCAGGCGCGCTCAGCCATCTGCCGGACTACGGGTTGCCGGACATGGGCTTGATCCTGCAAGGCTTGCCTGCCACGGCCCATGGGCTGATTGGGACCATGACCGCCACCTTGCTCAAGTACGAACCACGCCTGGCGGCGGTTTCCATCGCACTGCTGCCCCAGGCACTGCCGGGGCATCTGGACTATGCCCTGGACCTGCAACTGAAGGACGGGCAGCACGTGAACTTCGGCACCACCCTGGCGCCCGAAGGCAAGGTGCTGGTACGCCATCTGAAGCGACAGCAATACCTGTCGAAACCTTGAACCGAGTACGGAAGGGAAGCCCGATGACGGCGTTGTTTGAGATGCGTATTCAGGTCGGCGGCGATCCGCGCGGCTTCAGTGAGTTCACGGCCGTGCGCGATGAATTGGCCAAGCTCAGCCATCCCGCCTGCCCGGATGTGGACTGGGTCAAGGTGGAACAAGGGTGCCTTGCGCTGTTCCAGCAAAACGGCGCAGACCTGCAAACCGCCTGCTGTTACACCTTGGCACGCGGCCAGCGTCACGGGCCGGAGGGCATCACGGAAGGTATGGCGTTGATTGAGGCGCTTGGCGCTGAGTGGTCGCGGCTGTGGCCGCCGATGGTGTCGGTGCGCCTGGACTTGCTGGCATGGTTGTTCGACCAACTTCAACTGCTGCTGCGCAGCAGGGGGATGACGGCCCACAGTGTGCCCGCGCTGGTTCAATTGGACCTCGTGCTGGCCCGTTTGCAAGCGCGGTTGCTGGCTCAGATAGCCAGCCCTTTGTTAACGCTGCGGGGCCTGCGCGGTCAGGTCGGCAGCCTGATCCAGCGTCTGGAGCAGTGCCAGGTGTCGAGTGAAGCGGCGTTGGCGCCCCTCAGGGGCATCGCGCCGGCGTTGTTGACCCCTGTCGTGCTCCTGCCACCCCCCGAACGGGTACCGCGTCGGCAGCGCATGGCCCCGTGGCTGCCCGTCGCAGGACTTGTCGTCGCCTTGGTGGCGGCGCTAGGTGGGTGGACGTGGCTGGCGAAACCAGAGCGTGAACCCTTCATGCCCCAGCCGGTGCGGCTGGACAGTCTGGCATTGTTCGATGCCGGCAGCGCAACGCTCAAAACGGGGTCAACCAAAGTGCTGATCAATGCCTTGGTGGGTATCAAGGCCCAGCCAGGCTGGCTGATCGTTATCGCCGGCCATACCGATTCGACCGGAGCTGTGGAGCAGAACCTGGCCCTGTCCCACGCCAGAGCTTCAGCCGTAAGGGGCTGGATGCAGCGCATGGGCGATATCGCTGACAGCTGCTTTGCCGTGCAGGGTTTCGCGGCGAGTCAGCCGATTGCCAGCAATGAGACAGAGGCCGGACGTAGCGCCAATCGGCGCGTTGATATTCACCTGATGCCGCAGGTGGGCGCCTGTGAAGAGGGGGCGTTGGTGTTGGAGTAACGTGAACGGCCGCTGCCCGCTGTGCTGACCCCCACGACGGTCGTGGGGACCCTCGCTCGTACATGGCGCAAGAGTGCCCCCTCAACTCACGGCCGCCCCTTCCTGCGTCGCATACATCCACCGCAACAACGAATGCCGACCGCTGATACCCAGCTTGACCGACGCGCGCTTGAGGTAGCTCTCGATGGTGTTGACCTTCAGCGCCAGCTGTTCCGCCAGTTCCGGCGCGGTGCGCCCGGCCAGCAGGCCGACGCACACTTCCAGCTCGCGCTTGGACAGGTTCAGCCCCGATTGCACCAGGCGTTCTTCGATGCGTCGGCGCAGGGTGTCGAGGCCGTGGTTTTGCGCTACGACCGGGTCGCTGACAGTGCGGCAAGGCTGGATGGCGTTGATGTGTTTTTCCACCATGGGCAGCAGCAAGGTGGAGAAGTCTTGCAGCAGGCTGCGTTCCTGAGCGGAAAAACACGCTGACGGGGGCGAGCGGTACACCGACAGTACGTAGCGCATATCGTCCTTGCGCCGCGTGAGGTGCAGTTGGGCGGCGGGTGGTTCGGCGCTGCCGGCGGTCACCGAGTCGGTATATACCGGGCTGATCTTGCGCCGGGTATGGCCTTCGGGGCTGACCTGCAGTTGCGTGATATGGGTGGCGTCCACGGCCAGTTGGGTGAGGATCAGGTCATGCAGCATGCGCGGGAAATGGCGGCTGCCGGTGCTGGCGATGACCTTGCCGATATGGGGGAACAGGTGTGCGTTCATCAACTCATCCATGAAAAGTGCGGGTATTCGGCCTTATCGCGACGGGGGGGCAAGGTGCTGGCCAATGCGAATAACCCACAGTGAAAATCCCGCCCGCCGGAAAACCTATGCTAGTACAGGCCCGGCTCGGCATGGGGATCCAATCCGCGAAAGCGCGATGCAATTGCCTCAACGGCGGTCGGACTGGGCCGGCCACCGTTGTGGGAACGCTTAACCCCAGGCGTTGGCGTTATTTCAGCGCCGGTTCAGCCGTCCGGGTGTGACGGGGCGCGATACGCATGCACTGGGCCAGGGCCTGCCGAACGTCCGCGAGCAGGTCGGCGACGTCCTCCAGGCCTACCGATAAACGCACCAGGCCCTCACTGATGCCGTGCTGTGCGCGTTCTTCCGGGGTGTAGGTGGAGTGGGTCATGCTCGCCGGGTGCTGGGCCAGGGATTCGGCGTCACCCAGGCTGACGGCGCGGGTGAACAACTGAAGCGCGTTCATGAAGCGCCGGCCGGTGTCGATACCGCCCTTGAGTTCGAAGGCAATCATTCCGCCGGACTGGCGCATTTGCCGGGCCGCCAATTCGTACTGCGGGAAAGAGCGCAACCCAGGGTAAGTCACCCATGCCACGGCGGGGTGCGCCTGCAAGGCCTCGGCCACGGCCTGGGCGTTGCTGCAATGGCGATCCATGCGCAGCGCCAGGGTCTTGAGGCCGCGCATCAGCAGCGCCGCGTCCTGGGGTGACATGACCGCGCCGGTCAGGTCCTTGAGCCCTTGCAGGCGAATACGATGCGCCAGGGCCTGGTTGCTCACCGCAATGCCAGCAGTGATATCGCCATGCCCGCTGAGGTACTTGGTGGCCGAATGCACCACCACGTCGGCACCGAGGTCCAGGGGGCGTTGCAGGTAAGGCGTGCAGTAGGTGTTGTCGACCACCACGGTGATGTTGGGCTGCTGATGGGCCAGCGCGGCGATGGCGGCGATGTCCACCAGTTGCAAAGTGGGGTTGGCGGGGGTTTCGCAGTAGATCATGCGCGTGGCCGGGGACAGCGCGGCTTGCAGCGCGGCCAGGTCGGTGAGGTCGACATGGCGCACCTTGATACCGAACTCGCTGATGCCATGGTGCAGCAGGGCGTAGGTGCAACCGTACACGGTCTGGCTGACGATCACCTCGTCGCCGGGGCGCAGCAGGGTCCAGAAGGTCGCGGCAATCGCGCCCATGCCAGAGCTGAACGCTATCGCGGCTTCGCCGTTTTCCAGGGTGGCCATGCGCGACTCCAGCAAGGCCAGGGTCGGGTTGGAAATGCGGGTGTAGAAGTGGCCGCTTTCTTCCCCGGCAAAACAGGCCGCGCCGTATTCCGCGGTGGGAAAGGCAAAGGTTGCAGACAGGTAGATCGGCGGCACCAGCGCGCCATGGTGGTCCTGGGGGTCGTAACCGTGGTGGATGGCACGGGTGGAAAAGCCGAAGGCAGGATGTTTATTGTTCATGTCTGGCGCTCCTTATTTCCTACAATGCTATGCTCATAACCACAGCCGAACTTTGCAAAGTTTGCTGATAAATCCCGGGTTATGGGACGAAACATCCATAAAAATAATGATCAGAGGCACGTTATGCCCGTCAGTCTGGACCGCACCGACAAAGCCCTTTTAAACGCGTTGCAAGGCAATGCCCGCCTGACCGTGGCCGAACTGGCCGACCGCGTCGCGCTCACCACTTCGCCGTGCTGGCGCCGGGTCCGACACCTGGAAGAGAGCGGGGTGATCAGCGGCTACCAGGCGATCCTGTCGCCCAAGGCCCTGGGCTATGGCGTAACGGCGTTTGTCAGCATCATGATGGAGAGCCACACCCAGGAAATCGCCCGCGCCTTCGAGCAGCGGCTGTTGGCGATACCGGAAATCGTGGCGTGCCATAACGTGTCGGGGCGTTATGACTTCCTGTTGGAGGTGGTGGCCAAAGACCTGGAGTCATTCGGCGAGTTCGCGCGGGAAGTGTTACAGACGCTGCCCTGCGTGAAGGAGATTTACTCGAGCTTTTCCTACAAATCGGTGCGGCCGCTGCGCGTGATGCCGTTGCCGGGGTAGTGCTTTTTTTTGGGGGAGGGGGGGGGCAAGCCCGCTCGCCACAAAAATGTGGTCACTTAGGAAGAGATTTTAATCCTTAATAATCAATAGATTATTTATGTTTGATAAGGGCGGCCTGCTCCCACAATTGGTCACCTGATCTTCTGCGCAATTGGATATTTTTCCCGACCACGGCGGTGACTAACCTAGCCACCAATCCTCACCGCCCTGGAGTTCCATCATGCAAACCCGTACCGATTTCTACACCGCCTCCCCGGACGCCATGAAAGCCATGCGCGCCCTGGAAGCTGCCGTCGGCAAACTGTCCATCGAGCTGCCGCTGCTGGAGCTGGTGCGCCTGCGTGTTTCCCAGATCAACGGCTGCGCATTCTGCCTGGACATGCACACCGCCGATGCGCGCAAGGGCGGTGAAACCGAACGGCGCCTGTACACCTTGTCGGCCTGGCGTGAAACGCCGTTCTTCACCCCGCGTGAGCGCGCCGCCCTGGCCTGGGCCGAAAGCCTGACCCTGCTCAGCCAGACCCATGCCCCTGACGAAGACTACAACGCGCTGGCCGCCGAATTCAGCGCTCAGGAACAGGTCGACCTGAGCGTGGCGATCTCCACGATCAACAGCTGGAACCGCCTGGCCGTCGGCTTTCGCAAGATGCCCAAGTAAGGCCTCAGCCTGATTTGAAATAGCCGCGCGGCGTGGTACCGGTCATACCCTTGAAAAAGGCGATCAACGCGCTGTCGCTGGCAAAGCCCAGTTCAAAGGCGCAATAACCCACGCTGCGCCCGCTGGCGAGCAGCTCAATGACGCGCATCAAGCGCCACTGCTGGCGCCATTGCTGGTACCCCAGGCCGGTTTCCCGTAGGAAAATCCGGCCGATGGTCTTGGTGCTGGCGCCAATCTGTTTTTCCAGGTCTTGCAAGGTTGGCGGCAATCGTTCGAGTTGGGTCAGCAAGGGTGCCAGGCGCTTATCCCGAGGCAAGGGCAGGAGCATGGGTTGCTCGACCGCCTGCTGGATTTCATCCAGGCACAGTGCCAACAGATGCGCGTAGCGGCCGCTGTGCCAATCGGTGTCGAAGGGCGCCATGGCCATCGGTTCCAGCACTGCACGCAACAACGCACTCACTTCAATCACCCGCACCTGCGTCGGCAAGCGAGCTGCCAGTGCCGGGCTCAAATACACCGAACGGTAATCGACGGTCTTGTGCATCACTGCGCGATGCGGCACCGCGCAAGGTATCCACGCTGCGCGGGTCGGTGGTAACAGGCACAGTTGATTGTCCAGGGTGATGCGGGTGCAGCCCTGCTGGGTGAACAGCAACTGCCCGCGCTGGTGCTGGTGCAGTCCAGAGTCGTGGTCACCGAGCAGGGCGGCGATGCCAATGACAGGCGGCCGATAGTGATCCGGGTCGAAAGCTGTGTCAGCGGCGAGCCAAGCCATGGGGTTGTCCGATTTAATGGGTAATTTGTCGAAGTTCAGATAATAACCCAGGTCCATCTACGTAAAATCTTCCCGTTGTTTTCCCCGGAAGAACTTGTCGATGAACGATCAAAACCTACGGGTGCTGGCCGTGGCCTTGCTGATGTTTGCGCAACTGGCGCAAACCCTGTACAGCCCAGCGCTTGGCGATATTGGCCAGGCCTTCGCGGTGGGGCCTGAGCGGGCAGGGCAGACCCTGTCGGTGTATTTTCTGGGGTTTGCGTTCGGCGTAGTGGTATGGGGCCGGCTCTGTGATCGCTGGGGGCGACGTCCAGTCATGTTGACCGGGCTGGCGATGTTTATTGCGGCCACGCTGCTGGCCTTGAGAGTGAATACGTTCAACGGGTTGCTGCTGGCCCAGGCCATGGCGGCGTTTGGTGCGGCGGTCGGCTCGGTGGCGACGCAGACAGTGCTGCGCGATCGTTTCCACGGTGCCCGGTTGGCCCAGGTGTTTTCCGTGATGGGCATTGCCCTGGCGGCCAGCCCGGCGCTTGGCCTGTTCACGGGGGCGAGCCTGGTGCAGCACTTCGGCTACCGCGGCATGCTCGCGGGGCTGTTGCTGCTGGCGGGGGTATTGTGGGGCGCATGCCTGTGGACCTTGCCCGAGACGCGCCCTGCATCGTTGCCATCGGCGTCGCTGGGCGGGACCTTTGGCCTGATGCTTCGGGACGTTGGCATATGGCGGTCCGTCGGGTTGGTGGCAGCGTTCAATATCGCACTGTTCGCCTATTACAGCGTGGGGCCGTTTATCTTCTCGCGATTGGGATTGTCTGCTGCCGCGTTCGGTGACAGCGGCGTGCTGCTGGCGTTGGGGTCAGGGCTTGGGGCGTGGCTGAATAAAGGGCTGCTCAAGCGTGGGATGAATGGCGAGCAATTGGTGCTGGCTGCTGCCGCAGTGGCACTGCTGGGTGGGGTGGGGGTATTGATGCTGCAAGAAAGCTGGCTGTTCGTATGGCCAATGCTGCTGGTGGTGCTGGCGTTTGGCATGGCGATCCCCAACGTACTGGGCATGGCGCTGCTGGGGTATCGCGACCGCCTGGGCACCGCCGCCGCTGTGTTTGGTTTGCTGTATTACCTGGCGATTGGCGCCGGGCTGAGCCTGGTAACGTGGGCGCAGGACCTGGGTTGGAGCCTGTTGGCCTGCGGTCTGGCGGCACTGTGGTTGGCCATGCCACGTAGGATCAGAAGTTCACCGTAGCACTCAGGCGCGCCGTCAGCGGCGCGCCCTGGAACAGGTAGTCATCGCCCATGTACTCGCCTGCGTCGCGCCAGTAGCGCTTGTCGAACAGGTTGTCGACGCTCAGGCGAAACACGGTTTCATACCCGTCGACGCGGGTGCTGTAGCGGCTGCCGACGTTGACCACCGCGTAATCCCCGACTTCGACATTGCCGGTGCGATTGGCGTACTTCTTGGCGCTGTATTGCACGCCGCCGAGCAGCGCCAGGCCATTGACCCATGGCAACGCATAATCGGCGTACACACTGGCGCGCAGCTTGGGCACGTTGATCGCCTGGTGGTCTTCGTAGGCCGCTGTGCCGCTGCCGCTGACCCGTGCACGAATCGCCGCCACGCTGGTTGCGATCTGCAAGCGCTCGGTCGCCCAGCCGTTGGCCGACAATTCCACGCCGGTGTTCTTCTGCTCGCCCTGTTGCACATAGGTGAAGGCCCCGGCGTCATCCGGCTTGGCGTACTGGTAGGCCTGGCGCGTCTGGAAGACGGCGGCGGCGAAGCTGATGCGGCGCCAGTCGTATTTCACCCCGGCTTCGATCTGCCGCGACACGGTCGGCGCCAGGGTTTCGCCCGGGTTGGTCGCAAACCACGGCGCCGTGCCGCCCAGGGACAAGCCCTTGCTGTAGGTGGTGTACAGCGAAATGTCTTCCACCGGTTTGTAGATCAGCGACGCCTGGGGCAGGAACACGTATTGCTGGGTATGGCGCGCCGGGTCGCCATTGTCGTCGAAGGCTTTTTCATCCAGGCGCACTTCGCGACCGCCGAGGATGGTTTGCCAGTGCTCATTGAAGCGGAGGCGGTCGGTGACGAACACGCCGTACTGGCGGCTGTCGAGGTTGCGATGGCGGGCGTTCAACGGTTTGTCGGTGGGCGGGAAGCTCGGCGCATCCTCGTCGATATTGGTCGTGCCGATGTACTCGTTGACGGACTTACGCTTGTCGATCACCCGGCGAAATGCGCTGGTGCCGAAGGTCAGTTCATGGCCGATGCCCGCGGTGTCGAACATGCCGGTCATCGCCGCCTGGACTTCATCGTCACGGCGGGTGTCGTCGGGGCTGCGGTAGTCGTAGACGTCGTAGTTGCCTTCGGGGGTGAAATAGTTACCGAGGCCGGTCGTGGCACCGCCCCACGCAAACGAACTGTAGTCATCAATCACCACTTTGCTGCGCGCCGCGCTGACACTGCCTTTCCACTGGTCGCTGAAGCGGTACTCGAACGTGCCGTTGAGGTTCAACGAATCGATGCCGACCTGCTTGGAACCGGTTTGATGACCCAGCAGTTTTTTCGGCGAGGCGTCGTGGGGCACTTGCGTACCGCCGAGCAATTGATAGCCCGGCACCGAGCGTTGTTGCTTGTTCTGGTACTCCGCATCCAGTTGCAGCACGGCGTCGGGGCTGATGTTCCAGTCGAAGGCCAGGGACACAAAATCCCGCTGGCCGTCGGCATGCTCCACGTAGGAGTTGAGGTCTTCATGGGCGACGTTGGCGCGCAGGCCCAATTGCTGCTCGCTGCCAAACCAGCCGCCGACATCGGTGGCGAGATAGCCGCTGCCGCGATCGTCGGTGGAGACCGTCACCGAGCGTACGTCTTCCGGGCGCTTGGTCACGTAGTTGATCACGCCGCTGGGCTCGGAAATCCCACTTTGCAGGCCGGCCAGGCCCTTGAGCACTTCCACTTGCTGCTTGTTTTCCAGGGCGACGTTCTGTTCGCCGGTGATGGTGCGCCCATTGATCTTGTAGCTGCTCGCGGCATTCAGCGAGAAGCCGCGCACCACGAAGTTTTCGTAATAGCCGATCGGCGCATAGCTGTCGCCCACCGAGGCATCGTTGCGTAGCACTTCACTGAGCAGGCGGGCTTGCTGGTCCTTGATCAGCGCGGCGTTGATCACCGTGATCGAGGCCGGGGTGTCCAGTAGCGGTGCGTCATTGAAGCCGCCGACGGCGGCAGTTTCACTGCGATAACCGGACTCGTCCTGGCCCTGGACGTTCACCGCCGGCAGTTCGATCTCCGCCGCCAGGCTGTTGCCAATACCGCCGCTGAGCAGCAAGCCGAGGGCGAAGCGGGAAGTGACGACGGGGCGAAAACGCAAAACCATGGGGCAGGGCCTTAGAAGCGCGGGGCGAGGGGCGCATAAGCTAGGCATAACGGCGCGGTTTTACAAGCGTTCAGGCCGGGCGCGGGGGGAG